>CAIQIL010000491.1 GCA_903871865.1 uncultured Burkholderiales bacterium | reverse complement strand
GCAATGTGCGCGAACTGGAGCACCTGGTGCACCGCGCCTTCCTGCTGGCCGAAGGGCCCGTCCTGCACCTGGATCTGGGCGATGCCCCAGCCGGCGAAGCCCGTGTGCCCATGCTGGCCCACGAGCTCGACAGCGATCCAGGCCCCTGCCCGCCGCCTGAGCTGGGTGCGAGCATGCCCGCCGAAACAGACACCCAGGCCGACGTCAGCTTCGCCGACGCGAAGGCCCAGGCCATCACCGATTTCGAGCGCCGCTACCTGTCCGCCGTGCTGCAACGCGCGGGCGGCAACCTCAGCCTGGCAGCCCGCATCGCCGGCAAGGAGCGCAGCCGCTTTTGCAAGCTGGTGCGCAAGCACGGCCTGCAGCGCGCAGGCTTCGAAGCGAGCGTGGATTGACCCTGTGGCGCCAGCGCCCCAGCCTCGCACGCCGCACCGCCACACCCCTGCCACCGCGCCGCCACGGTGTGGCGCCAGCGCCAGGGCGAGGGCACGACAACCCGCCATCCGCCACGCCCGTTTGTGCGCCACGCTGGGCCTGATCCCTTGCGGATCAAGCACTTGCCCATCCCCCTAAGTTGTCAGTGCGACATGGCCCGCCGCTTGCACCCCCAGGTGAACAACACCACAGAAAGTCGGACGGCAGGGAGTGACCCATGGACGCGCACCAGTTCCCGGAAGTCGCAGCGGTGGCCTCGGCCATCCGTGGCTACCTGCGTCGCAACCCCAAAGCCTCGGACACGGCGGCGGGCATCCAGCGCTTCTGGCTGCCACCCGAGGTGGGCGAGGTGGGCCTGCCGGTGGTCGAAGCGGCGCTGGCGCAGCTCGAAGCAGATGGCGTGGTGCACCGGCTGGAGCAGGTCTGGGCGCCTGCGTCCTACCTCAGTGCCCGCGCCTCTGGCCGAGCCGATCCGCATTGATGCGGCCACTGACATCGCGCTGAGCTTCCCCACACACCATGGCCAACCACCTCGCCATCGCCGCCGTCGCCAAAACCATCTTGAAGATGGTGGAAGACCATTGCCCGCGCGATGAGTTCGCCAGCACGCCCACGTTCACGCTCTACGCCGGCCACGACTTCGCCGCGCAGCCCGTGACCGAGGGCTTCTCGCTGCTGGTGTGGCGCCTGAGCGTGAACACCGCTGTGCGCAGCTTCTCGGCGCGGCGCGAGCCCGATGGCCGCAAGCGCCGTCCCCCGCTGCCCGTGGACGTGTCGATGCTGCTGACGGCCTGGTCCAGCGAGCCCGAACGGCAATTGCGCCTGACCGGCTGGGCGCTGCGCTTCCTGGAAGACAACGCCATCGTCCCGGCGGCCTTGCTCAACCAGTCGCTGTCGCGCCGCACGGTGCCGGCCTTCCGACCGGACGAGGCCATCGAGCTGATGCTGGACGCGCCGTCCCTGCCCGACTACCTCGGCCTGTGGGACAAGTTCCGCAACCGCTGGCAGACCTCGCTGACTTACGTGGCGCGGCCGGTGCTGCTGGAGTCGGACATCGTCATCGACGAAGGTGCGTTGGTCGAAACCCGCGACTTCCGCCATGGCCAGATCGACACCCGCACGCCCGGAGGACAGCCATGAGCCCCACCGTGACGGCGATGCTGCCCACGCTGCAAGCAGGCTTCGACCGCCCCGCACGCCGCGCCTTGCTGGGCGTGCAATGCCGCGATGTGGCCGATGGCCGTGTGGTGTCCGATGGCCTGCAGCTCGTGCTGCACGACCTGTGGCAAGCGCGCCCCACACGCCAGGCACGCGTGCTGAGCGCCAACCGCAGCGGCGTGTTCGCGCTGCACGACTTCCCCGGCATCCGCAGCTTCCTGACGCCGTCAGAAGCCGACAGCGATGCCGCCTTGGCCCCTGACGACCTCGGCTCGCCGGCATCGCCCGACCTGCCGCGCTTTCGCCTCACGGTGCACGACACGCTGAACCGCTACGTGGACATGGCCCTGACGCCCACGCTTGGCCAGGGCCTGTGGGGGCCGCTGGATGGGGCCATTTCACCTGCGTCACCTGCCTCACTGAGCACAGCCTGGCCCCATGTGCCGCTGTACAGCGCCGCCACCCGCACCCCGCCGATCGGCATGGCCAGCCTGCGCACCGAGTTGCGCTCGGCCACGCACCCGGAACAAGCCATCGCCTGGGCCCACCTGCACCTGATGCTCAACGGCATCGCCCTGGCCGAAGGGGTGAGCGACGCCGCAGGCCGCGTGCTGATGGTCTTCCCGCTGCCCCGCCCCCGCGAAGGCCTGCCTCAGGGTTCACCTGCCACCGCCGCCGCGCTGCTCGACTGGCCCGTGACCCTGCAGGCTTTCTGGTCGCCCGACCGGCGCGCCGACCTCGCCCAGGGCCGCGTGCCCGACCTCGACGAGCTGCTGGCGCAAGCCCCTGTGCCCCTGCTGCAGCACGCCGCCCCGCCCACGCCCCTGGGCACCCTCACCCTGCGAGCCGGCCAGACCCTGCTCGTGGCCTCCCCACCCTCATCGTTCCTGTTCGTCGCGGACTGACTCCGCAGGAGATACACATGCCCGAGTACCTCGCCCCAGGCGTCTTCGTGGAAGAAACCTCGTTCAGAGCCAAGAGCATCGAGGGGGTCTCCACCACGACCACCGGCTTCATCGGTGCAGCGGCCTTCGGCCCCGTGGCCATGGAGCCCGACTTCCTCACCAGCCTGACGGACTACGAGCGCCTGTACGACCCGTTCACGCCCGGCCATGCGCTGAACTTCAGCGACAGCAGCGATGCGCCCAACCACCTGTGGCACGCGGCACGCGCCTTCTTCAGCGAAGGCGGCAAACGGCTGTACGTCTCGCGCGTGTTCAAGCCGCTGACAGGCGACTACACCCCCATCGCCGATGCCGATGACGTGACACCGCCGGCCACGAGCACCGCCTACAACGACGGCCACGCCCGCGTGGACAGCGCCGACACCGGCGGCGTGCGCGTGCGGGCTCGCCACCCCGGCGCGGCGGGCAACCTGCGCGTGCGCTTCACGCTCAAGGGCGGCGCCAATGTGCTGACCTCGGACACCGACCCGGTCAGCGGCACGCCCATCGCCACGCTGCGCTCGGTCAAGGACCTCGACCTCGTCTGGGTGCGCGACCGCACCAGCTCGCCGCGCGGCGACGAGACCGGCTCGCTGTGCCTCCTGCATTGGGACGAGGCCCGCGCCACCTGGACCTTCGAGCCCCTGGCCGTGACCTCGCCCGTGGAAGATGCCGACTGGTTCGATGTCAGCACGCTCAACGCCGACCCCGAGCCCGACCAGGGCGATTCGGTGCGCGTGGTGACCTTGAGCGTCTCCCTGCTGACCCGCGACGGCACCCGCGAACTCGCCACCTGGTCCGGCCTGCCGCTGGACCCAGGCCACCGCAGCGGCGCCGCGGCCGACTCGGTGTTCGCCTACTTCGGCAACTCACCGGCATCGGCGGGCGATGCGCGCGCCCTGCCCCTGGTCATCGCCCGTGACGCCAAGCTCGTGGCCTCGGCCTTTGACGTCGTCAACGACCTGTTCGGCGCGGACCCCACGGCCCTGCTGGAACCCAGCACCGAGGAAGCCAAGCGCCAGATCACCGCGGGCGACAAGCTGGGCCTCGGCATCTCGGTGGACTTCCAGCTGGAAGGCGGCAACGACGGCATGCGCCCTGGCGCCAAGGAAGTCGAGGGCGATGCCGACCCGCGCAAGGGCTATTCGCTGGGCCTCAAGCAATTCGAAGACATCGAAGACATCGCCATGGTGGCCGCCCCCGGCAGCACCTGGGACTACAGCACCGTGCGCGACGAAGCCAACGGCACCATCGCCCAGCTGATCGCCCACGCCGAGCGCATGCGCTACCGCATCGCCATCCTGGACAGCGGCGACAAGCTGCCGATTGCCGAGGTGCGGGGCATGCGCGCCAAGCTCGACAGCAAGCACGCCGCGCTTTACTACCCCTGGGTGACGGTGCTCGACCCCATCACGCGCCGCGAGATCAACCTGCCGCCCTCGGGCTTCGTGGCCGGCATCTGCGCGCGCAACGACATCGAGCGCGCCGTGTACAAGGCCCCGGCCAACGAGGTCGTGCGCCTGGCGATTGGCTTCGAGGCGCTGCTCAACAAGGCCCAGCAAGAGGTGCTCAACCCCGAGGGCATCAACTGCTTCCGCTACTTCGAGGGCCGCGGCATGCGCCTGTGGGGCGCGCGCACCATCAGTTCCGACCCCGAGTGGAAGTACCTCAACGTGCGGCGCTACTTCGCCTACCTGGAGCGCTCCATCGACAAGGGCACGCAGTGGGCCGTGTTCGAGCCCAACGGCGAGCAGCTCTGGGCCAATGTGCGCCGCACCATCGAGGACTTCCTGCTCAACGAGTGGCAGAGCGGCGCGCTGCTGGGCGACAAGCCCGAGAAGGCCTTCTTCGTGCGCTGCGACCGCAGCACCATGACCCAGAACGACCTGGACAACGGCCGCCTGATCTGCCTGGTGGGCGTGGCCCCGCTCAAGCCCGCCGAGTTCGTCATCTTCCGCATCGGCCAATGGACGGGCGACCGCCGCAACTGAGGCTGAGTCCGACACCCACCTCATCAAGGAGAAACAACGATGGCAGTGCTACGCGACCGCCCCTACGTCCAGTTCAACTTCCTGGTTGACCTCGGCACCGGCAACACCGACGGCCCCGAAGCGGGCTTCCAGGAAGTCAGCGGCATCGGCATGGAAGTGACCGTGTCCGAGTACCGCAATGGCAACGAGAAAGAGAACAGCGTGCGCAAGATCACCGGGCTGAACAAGGCCTCGGACGTGACCTTGAAGCGCGGTGTGATCGGCTCACTGAACCTCTACCAGTGGCTCGACCAGATCCGCAATGGCGACCAGAAGGCCCTGCGCACGGTCACCATCCAGCTGCAAAGCGAGGACCACACCACCGTCGTGCAGACCTGGAAGCTGATCCGCGCCCGCATCATCAAGCACACCTCCGGGCCGTTCAACGCCAAGGGCACGGACGTGGCCATGGAGGAGTTGGTGCTGGCTTACGAACGCCTGGAGATGGAGTGAGCACACTCCTGAGCCCAGGTTCACAGCGCCGCCTGCCCGGTGTGCGCTTTGACGTGCCCGCGCCAGCCCTGCGCGAGGTGCTGCCGCGCATGGACATCGCCTGCTTCGTCGGCTTTGCCGCCAACGGGCCGGTGGACGTGCCCGTGGCGGTGGAGAGCCTGGCCGCCTTCGAAGCGGTGTTCGGCGCCGAGCTGACGCTGCTCAACGATGCCCAGGGCCAGCCGGTGCGTGCGCTGCTGCACCCCTGCATGCGGCAGTTTTTCAGCCAGGGCGGGCGGCGCGCCTGGGTGATCCGCGTGATGGGCTCGGGCTCGGTGACGACGCGCTTTCCCGTGCCGCGCATGCTCAGCCTGGGTCGCAGCGACGCGGCCTCGGCCTGGCACATCGCGCCCGCCTTCCTGCAGGCCCGCAGCCCGGGCGACTGGGCCGATGCCTTGCGCGTGCGCTGCGACACCGTGGTGGCGCCCTTGTCGGTGAAGCCCCTCAAGCTGCTGGGCGATGACCTGACGCTGCAAGCCCATGGCCCTGCGGCGCTGGGTGTGGTCGTGGGCGATGTGCTGCGCCTGCCCGTGGCCGAGGGCGAATGGGTGTTCGGTCGCGTCGCCCTGGCCGATGCCGCCCGCAACGACGCCGATGGCCGCCTGCAGCGCGTGCTCCACCTGCACCGCATGGGCACGCTGCGCCGCTGGCAAGGCCAGCCACAGGCCAGCCGCATGCATTGGCAGGAGCCCGGCGTGCGCGCGCAACAGCTGGTGCAGCGGCATGCCGATGTGGCCGAAGCGGCATGGCTGGCCGATGGCCGACTGCGCTGGACCGCACATTTGCCTCGCCTGACGCAGCTGGAGGTGGGCGAGCCGGTGCGCCTGTCCTTCCAGGCTGGCGAACCGGGGGCCTGGGCCGTGGTCGATGCCGTCCAGGCCTCGGCCGTGGCCGCGAACGGCACGGTCGAGACCCAGTTCGTGGCACGGTCCTGGCGCGTGCCCGGCAGCCTGGCCCGCCAGCCCCTGCGCCATTGGGTGGCCCAAGCACAAGCCCAAGGGCTTGACACCACGGTGCAGTGGCTGCGCAGCACCCTGCGCGTGCAGCACCCCGACGGCAGCGAAGCCCGCCTGGACGCCCTCGCCCTGAGCGAGCGCGGCGATGGCAGCGAGGCTTTGCCCACCCTGCCCGACGACGCGGCCTTCTTTGCACCTGCCCAGCGACAGACGTTCGGTGCATCGGCCAACATGCCGACGAACACGGCGACCCACACACCGTTCAACACGTCCATCGACGCCCCCGCCAAGGCCCTCGGCAGCCGCTTCCCGCTGGCCGCAGCCGCTGCAGCCTCATCCCAGCCGGAAAGCCTCTGGCTGTCGCTGGAGGCCCTGCCCGCGGTCCAGCACGACAGCAGCGCCGGCCCCAGCCTCCAGGCCCAAGCCAGCGCCGACTCGGACCGCGGTCTCGGTGCGCGCGGCACCGACCTGCCCGCCCTGCTGCGCAACGGCCTGAGCCGCTTCGGCTGGACCTTGTTCGCCGACACCGCCCTGGCCGACATCCCCACCGACGCCCTGGCCGAACAGGCCGAAGCGCTGCGCCTGCTGTCGCGCCAGCCGCGCAACCTCCACGGCCTGCACGCCGTGCTGGGCCACGCGGTCGAGGCCCTCATGGACGAGCCCACGCTGCTGCTGGTGCCCGATGCCGTCCAGCCGGGGTGGGAACGGGTTCGGCAAAGCACGCCCGCGCGCGTCATCCACGCCACCACAGCCCCTGCGCTCAGCGTCACCGACGGCTTCGCCGACTGCCGCTTGCGCCCATTGGCCGCACCCTCCTTCCTGCCCGATGCCGACCCCGATGCCCAAGGCAACCACCTGCTGCACTGGACCGCACCCGAGCCCGGCCTGCGCTACGAACTGGAAGAATCTGCCGATGCCGACTTCGCCGTGACGGGCCAGGTCTACGCCGGCAGCGACACCGCCTTCAGCGTGGTCGGCCAACCGGCCGGCCTGCGCCGCTACCGCGTCCGTGCCAGCGATGGCCTGCGCACCAGCCCCTGGTCGGGCACGCAGGACGTGCGCGTGGGCGGCAGCCCCTACGCCGTGCTGGACGGCAGCCCCGCCGACCTGCTGGCCGTGCACCGCCTGATGCTGCGCACCGCGGCCGGCCGCGGCGACCTGTTCGCCCTGCTGGGTTTGCCCGAAACACACCGCTGGCCACAGGCCCTGAGCCACGCACAAGCCCTGCGCAGTGCGAGCGACACAGGCGCGCCGGCCGCCACCGCCGTGCCACCGCTCGGCACCGGCGAAGCACGCGCGCTCTCGCACGGCAGCCTGCAGCACGCCTGGGTCTACACCCGCCGTGGCGACGCCAACCAGGGCGCGCCCCTCATCGGCTGCCCGCCCGACGGCGCCATCGCAGGGCAACTGGCCGCATCGGCGCTGGCCCGCGGTGCCTGGCTGGCCGTGGCCAACCAGCCCTTGAAAGACGTGGTGGCCGTTTCGCTCAACCCCAGCACCGCAGAACGCCAGGCCCTGCTGGACGCGCAGGTCAACCCGGTGTGGCTCAGCCCCGTGGGCCACGTGCTGGGCAGCGCCGACACCCTGCTGAACGACAGCGACTGGCGCTCGGTCAATGTGCGCCGCTTGATGTGCCTGTTGCGGCGCGTGGCCTTGCAACGCGGTGCCGCCTACGTCTTCGAGCCCAACGGCCCGGCCTTGCAGCGCACGGTGGAGCGCGCCTTCAACGCCTTGCTCGACAACCTGTTCCAGCGCGGCGCCTTCGCCGGCCGCAGCGTCAACGAGGCCTTCCAGGTGGTGGTGGGCGACGAGGTCAACACGCCGCAGCGCTTGGATGCCGGACAGTTCTGGGTCGAGCTGCGCGTCGCGCCGGCCTTGCCCATGCGCTTCCTGACCGTGCGCTTGCTGCGCAGTGGCGAACGGGTGCAAGCCCGCGAGCCGCGCTGAACGAGGGCACACCATGGCCACCCTGAACGCCCAGCCCTTCACCGCCTTCAACTTCGCCGTGGAAATCGTGCGGGCCGATGGCGCTGCGCCCTTGGTCTCTGCCGCCTTTGCCGAATGCGATGGCCTGGAGCTGGGCATGGAGGTCAAAACCATCCGCGAAGGCGGCGCCAACGACCGCCAGGTCCGCCTGAGCGGCCCGGCCACCGTGGGCCAGCTCACGCTCAAACGCGGCATGACCGCCGACAGCCTCGACCTCTGGCTGTGGATGACCGACAGCCTGGCCGACCCCAGCCTGCGCGCCGAGGCTGAGGTCGTGCTGCTGGCGCCCGATGGCGCCGAACGCGTGCGCTTCGTGCTCTCGCGCTGCCTGCCCATCAAGGTGAAGGCCCCGCCGCTGAATGCCAAGGACGGCGCCATCGCGGTCGAAGAGTTGCAGCTCGCCTACGAGCGCATCAGCGTCAAACGCGCAGGAGGCCTCTGACATGGCACAGGACAAGATCGCCAAGGCCCGCCTCATCGAACTCGACGAGAGCCTCAAGAACGAGGCCTCGGGCGGCAAATCGGTGACGGTGCAGTTCAACCCGGACTCGCTCAAGCTGGCCTTCGCCAACCAGATCCAGAACAGCAACCCCAGCAGTTCGGGCTCGGGCAGCGGCGGCAGTGGTGGTGGTGGCGGCGACCAGGCCAGCGGCACCTCGGGCCGCCAGTTCGTGGGCGCGGGCACGACCAAGCTCACGGTGCAGCTGTGGTTCGACGCGGCCACCGCACCCGATGGTCAGGTCGATGACGTGCGCCGCCTGACGCAGCAGGTCATCTACTTCATCACGCCCAAGAAATCGCAGCAGGATGCCAGCCGCTTCGTGCCGCCGGGCGTGCGTTTCAGCTGGGGCTCTTTCCTGTTCGACGGCCTGATCGACAGCATCGAAGAAAGCATCGAGTACTTCTCGCCCGACGGCAAACCGCTGCGCGCCAGCGTCTCGCTGGGCATGTCGCAGCAGACCATCCTGGTCGCCAATTTCGACTCGGCCGCGCGCCCGCCCGGCACCTCGCGCGGTCCCGGCGCCTCGCCGCTGACCGTGGCCGCCGGCGGCAGCACCTTGCAAGGCCTGGCCGCCAGCGCGGGCGGCGACTGGCAAGGCATCGCCGCGGCCAACGGCATCGACAACCCGCGGCAATTGCAAGCCGGCCAGCTCATCGACCTCAACGCACGCCTGCCGCGTTCGCTGTTCTGACCCACCAAACACACCCAGGCCACGAACAGGAGACCCCATGCCCGTCGTCATCGGAGATTTCGAAGTGGTGCCCGACGCACCCGCCCCGCAACAGGCCGCAACGCCAGGCCCGGCACCCGCACCGACACAGCTGGACGCCGCCGCCCTGCAACAGGCGCTCG
>CAIQIL010000490.1 GCA_903871865.1 uncultured Burkholderiales bacterium | reverse complement strand
GGGGGCAAGCATCTGCCAGCTGTCGCGCCGGCCGGTGAGCGGGTCTTCGGGCACCTGGCGCAGGTAGCCGCGCTGCACCATCTCGTCGAGCGAATCGGGGTAGTTGCCACGGTCGGCGGCGTACTTGTCGATGGCGTCGCGCATGACGTTCAAGGACGTTTTGAGCGCGGCTTCGCGGGCGTTGTCCACCGAGCGGAAGTAGCGCGGCGTGACGATGCTGGCGAGCAAGGCGATGATGGCCAGCACCACGATCAGCTCGATCAGGGTGAAGCCGCGGCGGCCCTGGGTGGACGGTGTCATCGGTGTCATGGAGGCTTCACCATTCGCGCAAGGGCACGCCATCGAGCCCCACGCTGTCGCTGCGCGAGTACACGTCGAACACATCCGCCCCGGGCGCTGGCGCATTGGGCGGGCTGGCGTAGCTGCGCAGGCCCCAGGTCTGGGCGGCGGGCACGGTGGGGTCGGCGAAAGGGTCGCGCGGCAAGCGGCGCAGGAAGTAAATGGTGGCGGGGGCTTTGCCGGTGGCGGCGTTCGAACCCACGCCGGTGCTGGTGCTGAAGGGGCTCAGGGAGAAACCGCTGGACGCGGCATTGGACGCAGCCGTCGCAGCAGCCGCACCCACACCGCCGTTGGCGCCCGGCTTGTTGGCATCGCCTGGCTTGCCCGCGGGAAGCGCTGCACCCGGCGTGAGTTTGGGAACGCCCTTGACGAGCACGTCCAGGCTGGGCGGGTAGCCGCTGTCTTCGGGCCGCTTGGCGATGTCGCCGTTGTCGGCCGCCTGCTTGTAGGCGTCGATGGCGCGGCGCAGGGTGCGCAGCGATTCCTTGAGTTCGGCCTCTTGCGTGCGCCGCTTGTGCAGCGCCATCAAGGGCATGGCGGCGCTGGCCAGGATGCCCACGATCATGACGACCACGACCATCTCGATGAGGGTGAAGCCCCTCACCTTTTGACGCGGCCTACCACCGACCTCAATGGAATTCATTCGCGGGGCTGCCATCGGGGTTGGTCGGTGGAGGCGGGGCCTCGAGTTGGGTCGGGTCCACGTTGTCGGCCGGGTCAGGGACGTTCGGGTTGCGCACGCGCAGACGCAGAGGTTCGCCAGCGTCCATGCCGACGACGGTGTCGCTGAGCGTGACCTCGCCCTTGGCGCGCAGCATCAGCGGCTTGCGGCCGTTCGCAGGCACGGTCACGCTGACGCGACCGGACTCGCCGCCCGGGGTGGCGATGTCGAGCACAGAACTGTCCACCGTCACCGTGGTGGTGATCGGCTGCGATGTGGGGTTGTTGACCATGACCTGGAAAGACGCACCGGGCAGGACCTCCTCCGGCCCGGTCACCCCCAGCACGGGGGCACCGGCACCTGCGCGGCCACTGGCCGCAGGGCGTGTGCCCGCCAAATCACCGAGCCCCGAGCCCGCCGTGGGCAGGACGGCCTGGGCATCGTCGCGCAGCGTCAGCGGCATGGCACCCGGCTGGGCCTCGGTGCCCGACGGCGACATGGCACCGGCCACCGAAGGCTGCACCACGTTGCGCACCACGCGCGGCGTGATCAGCAGGATGACCTCGGTCTTGTCGTGCGAATCCTTGGTGGTGCCGAACAGGCGGCCGGCGATGGGCAGGTCGTGCAGGCCGGGCACGCCAGAGGAATTGCGGCTTTCGTTGTCGCTGATGAGGCCGGCCAGGATCTGGGTTTCGCCATCGCGGATGCGCAGCGTGGTCGAGGCCTGGCGCGTGCCGATCTGGTAGGCCACGGAGCCCTGCGGGCCGTCGATGGTCTTGGTCACGCTGCTGACTTCCAACGCCACCTTGATGGTGACGTCGTTGTCGAGCTGCACCTGGGGTTCGACTTCGAGCTTGAGGCCGACGTCGAGGTAGCTGACCGAGGCCGACACGCCCACATTGGCCGTGGAAGTGGTGGTGAACACCGGCAGCTTCTCACCCAGCAGGACCTTGGCCTTCTCGCGGTTGCGGGCCCGGATGGACGGGTTGGCCAGCAGGTTGCTCAGGCCGCGCGAGCCCTTGAGCGTGGCGATGGCCGCGGGGTTGGCCGTGCTCCAGCGCAGGCCGCTGACCGAGGAGATGGCCGCGGTGCTGTTGGGCACGCCGTAGTTGAAGACTTCGGGCAGGCTCAGGCCGATCTCATCGACCTTGGTGCTGGAGACTTCCAGCACTTCCAGCTCCAGCACGACCTCGGCCTCGGCGACATCGAGGTTCTGCATGAGGCGGTCGATCAGGCGGATCACCTCGGGCGTGTCGCGCACCACCATCAGGTTGAGGCGCTCGTCGATGAAGATGTCGCGGGTCTTGGCCACGGTGCGCACCAGGGCCTGGGCCTGCTTGGGATCGGTGTTGGCCAGGAAGTAGCTCTTGGTGACGGTGTCGAGCACGTCGCGCTGCTTTTGCTGTGTGGCGGGGAAGACGAGCACGGTGTTGTCGTTGAGCAGCTTGTAGCCGAGCTGCTGGGTGCTCAAGATGACGCGCAGGGCCTCGTCCACCGAGATGTTGCGCAGGAAGACGGTGGTCTTGTTGTCGCCGCGCACGTCCTTGTCGAAGACGAAGTTGAGGTTGGCCGCGCGGGCCAGGGCCTCGAACACGCTCTTGAGCGGGGCTTCGCGGAATTCCAGCGTGACGGGCTTGGTGCCGACCGACAGGGTCTGCGTGGCCTGTTTGCGGGCCTGGTTGGCGCGGATCTCTTCCACGCGGTTGAGCAGGCTGCGGGCACGCGGGTTGTTGGGCTCCTCAGCGAGCAACTCGCGCAGCGAGGCTTCGGCGCGCTCGAAGGTCTTGGCCTCGACGGCGGCCTGGGCGTCGTTGAAGAGGCGGGCGCGGCGTTGCAGGCGGTCCACCTCGATGCGCAGGGCCTGGGTGCGCGGGTGCTGCGGTGCGATCTGCTCCATGCGGGCGAAGACGCGCTTGAGCTCGTCGGGCCGGCCGGCGTCGCGCGCGGCATTGGCCTGGGCCGAGAGGGCAGCGACGGCGCGGTCCTGCTCCTTGAGCACGGCCAGGCGCAGGGCGCGGTCTTCCGGGCGCTCTTTGAGCGCGCCTTGCAGGCGGGCCACGGCGGATTCGTACTGGCCACCGCGGGACAGCAGCTCGGCTTCCTCGATGGCTGCGGGTCCGGCGCAGGCGGCCAGCATCAGGCTTGCGGCCAGACCCCAGCCGCTCAGGCGCCATCGGATGAAGGAATGCTTGCTCATGGTCATTTCATGGAAACGGTCTGGCTTTGCTGCAGGGGCAGGTAGGTCAGGCTCATGGATCTGTCCTGGATGCGGTCCACGCGCCACTGGCCTTCGATGACGTCGCCCTCCTTGACCACCCAGGTGGCCACCGGACCGGCGAGCACGGCCCGCTGGATGGGACGTGCGGGGCGCGCAGGGGCGGCGGTGGCGCCTGAAGCGGCGGCGTTGGCGCTGGCAGCGGCGGCAGCGAGCGCGGACGGTGCGGCCACGGCGCTCACGGTCTCGTCGTTGACACGGCCAATCCAGGCGTGCGGGAAGCGCGGGGCCATCGGCGGCGGTGGCGGGGGCGGCGGTGCCTCTTTGACAGGCGGCGGTGGCGGCGGCGCCATCGAGGCCCAGGCGGACGGCGATGACGTTGTCATCGGGCGGGCCGGCGGCAGCGCTTCGGCCTCTGCGAGCCTGAGGCGCCAGGCCTGAACGCCCTCGCTCAAAGCGACATCGGTCCAGGGCGCAGCGGCAGCGTCGACGCCGGACGGGGCACGGGCGACGCCGGACGCGCGGCGGTCCGCACCGGCTGAGCGGCGACCGGGTGCGGTGTCCTTGCCGCCGTCTTTGCCACTGTCGCGGCCTCGGGAGGCCGACGCACCGCGCTTGTCGGACGCGGCCAACTCGACGCCATCGTCAGAAGGCTGCATGGCGGCCCAACCAGCGCCGAGCACGGCCACGGCGAGTGCGATCTTCAAGGGTGCGCGCATCAGTGGCTCCTGTCCTGGCGCCACCACAGCGACACGGTGACCTGGGCCTTGACCTGGTCGGACATGGGGTCGGCGCGCTGGATGTCGAGCGAGTCGATGCTCAGGGCCGGCTGGCGCAGCAAGGCAGCCAACCAGGTGCGCAAGGCCGGGTAGCTGGTCTGCACGGGCATGACCATGCGCTGGCGCCACAGGCCTTGCGGCTGGGTTTTGTCGAACCAGGGGGAGAGCTCACCGCGCATCTGCACCGAACCGAGCGCGATGCCGGCGTCCTTGGCCGCGCTCAGCACGCCGCCTTGCAGCGCCAGGCGCTCGGAGGCGTCGGGCAGGCCGTCCCAGAGCACGGCCCAGACGGCGCGCGGGCCGGCCTTCGGGTCGATGGCGCGGGTGGCGCTGGACGCCGCACTGGCCGCGGCCTGGACGGCATCGGCGCGGGCCTGCAGTTCGTGGCGCAGGCGGCGCGCGTCGGACGCGGTCTGCTGCACCTGTTCTTGCTGTTGCGGCAACCAAGCGCGCTCCACCCACAGCACACCCGCCAGGGCCGCGACACCGACCAGGCCGGGCCAGCCCAGGCGCTTCATCCACAGGACCGCCTTCATGGCGTGCCCCCGGTGGTGACCACGTCCAGGCGCCAGGCGTAGCGGCCTTGTGAGGTCAGGAAGGGCGCGTTGAGCGGCTCGCGGGCGCGCAGCATGGCTTGTGGCCCCAAGGCTTCCAGCCACTGCAGGGCAGCAGTGTCGTCGATGACGGCGGCCTGCAGCTTGAGGTCGGGCTGCACGCCTTCGTTGCTGGCCAGGGTGGCCAGGTCGAGGCTGAACTGCGCCAGCACCGCCTTGTGCTGGAGCGAGGCGGCGTCGATGTGGTCGAGCGTGTCGGCCCAGGGGAAGCCCAGCCACTGGGCGAGCTGGGCGGCGTGGCGCCAGCCCTCTTCCTTCAGTTCGGGCGCGCTGGCGGCCTGCGTGGCCTGGGCGGCCGAGGCTGCCTGGGCCTGCACGCTGACCTGGCGCTCGCCACGCTGCAGGCGCTTGACCACGGCCTGGGCCTCGGTGAGTTCGTCCTGCACGGCGGCCGCGCGGTCGGCCGCATGCAAGGCCGCGACCACGCCCAGGGCCAGCAAGGCCCAGCCCCAGAAGCTGGTGCGCACGCGCGGGCCCAGGAAGTTCAGGCCCTCGGCCCAGCCTTCGTGGCGGCGGGGTGCTTGGTGCAGGGAGGGGCGAAGCACGCTCATGCAGCCTCCCCTTGTTCGGATGCCAGGGACGGCACCGAGGTCAGCGGCCACACCCAAGCACCCGGCTCGGGCGGGGTCAGGGCGGCCACGGTCTCGGGCAAGGGCCCGGACTCGGCGCGCCCCTCGGACGACAGCCCCGATGCCAGCTCGGACCACCAGCGCGTCAGCACCCAACGGCCTTCGCGCACCTCGGCCTGCACCTGGGTCAGCAAGCCCGGCTCGGCCCAGGCCCAGGCGCGGGTGCTGCCTTCGGGCTGGGTGGGGGCAGGCAGCGCGGCGGCATCTGCGGCCAAAGCGGCCTGCAGGCCTTCGGCCCACCAGGGCATGGCGGCTTGCAGTTGCAGGCCACGCTCGCGGGCCACGTCTTTCAGGCCGTCGATCAGGGCGCGGGGCACGGCGCACACCAGCTTCACGTCGCCCTGGGCCGCAGCCCGGGCACCACTGTGCAACACGTCCACGGTCTGCCACTCGGCGCTCAGTTGCTCGGCTTCCAGGCCGAAGTAATGCGCCCACTGCTGCTGCGCCAGTTCGCGCGCTTGCGCGCTGTTGGCGGCCTCGGGCGTGGCACAGCACAGCAACCACCGGCTGGACAGCTGCACGGCCAGGCTCACGCCTTCGTGCTCGGCGGCCCAGGCATCGAAGGCGTCCAGCGCCACATCGATGGCGGCGGCATCGCCCGGCACGTGGGGCGGCGCGAGCAAGGCCACCGTCACGGGCTGCCAGGTGCTGCGCAGGCGGGCTTGCAGGCGACGCCACTGGCGCCGCAGCTGCTGGCCCAGGCTGGCTTGCCAGCCGGCATCGGCCGCCGCCTCTGTGGCGATGCCAGCACCGCGGGGGGACACTGCTTGCACGGCCATGCTCATTCCGCCAGCGTGACGCGGTTGAGTTCTTCCAGCGTGGACTCGCCGCGCTGCACGCAGGCCAGGGCCGATTCGCGCAACAGCCGGGTGCCGCTGGCGCGCGCATGGGCCTTGATCTTGATGAGCGAGGCGCGGGTGACAATGAGGTCGCGCAGGGTGTCGTCCATGAGCAGGATTTCGGTGACGGCCTTGCGACCGCGGTAGCCGGTGTCGCGGCAATGCGCGCAACCCACGGCTTTGAAGAAGGTGCCGTGCGTGTCCAGCGGCAGCTGCGCGGCCTTGAGGTCCAGCGCACTGGGCTGCCAGGACACGGCGCAGTGCGTGCACAGCTTGCGCATCAGGCGCTGGGCCACGACGCCGTTGAGCGCCGACACCATGTTGTAGAGGTCCACGCCCATGTGCATGAAGCGGCCGACCACGTCGAAGACGTTGTTGGCGTGGATGGTGGACAGCACCAAGTGGCCGGTCAGCGCGGCTTGCGAGGCGATCTGGGCCGTCTCGGCATCGCGGATCTCACCGACCATCACGCGGTCCGGGTCGTGGCGCAGGATGCTGCGCAGGCCGCGCGCAAAGGTCAGGCCCTTCTTCTCGTTGACGGGGATCTGCACCACGCCGCCGAGCTGGTACTCGACCGGGTCTTCGATGGTGATGATCTTGTCGTCGCCGGTGTTGATCTCCTGGACCACGGCGTACAGCGTCGTCGTCTTGCCGCTGCCGGTCGGGCCGGTGACCAGCAGCATGCCGTAGGGCTTGCTGGCCAGGCGGCGCACCACGGTGGCGTCGTCGGCGTCGAAGCCCAGGCCTTCCAGGCTCAGCGCGGTGGACTCCTCCGACAGGCGCGAGCGGTCCAGGATGCGCAGCACAGCGTCTTCGCCAAAGCTGCTGGGCATGATGGAGACGCGGAAGTCCACCTCGCGCACACCGCTGTCGGCCGACTGCTGCACGCGCAGCTTGAAGCGGCCGTCCTGCGGCAGGCGCCTCTCGCCGATGTCCAGCTCGGCCATCACTTTCAGGCGCGACACGAGTTGTTCGGCCACTTCGCGCGAACCCACATCGCCCACGTGCACCATGACGCCGTCCAGCCGGTGGCGAATCACCATGCCGGTGGCGGTCGATTCCAGGTGCAAGTCGCTGGCCTGGGCCTTGAGCGCATCGAACAGCGTGGCGTCGAGCATGCGCACGACCTGGCTGGTCTCGCGCGTGATGGTGTCCACCGACAGGGCGTGCACCTCGGCACCGCCTTCCGCACCACCCACAGCGCCTTCGACATCGAACAGCGTGCCGCGGGCCTCGAAGGCCTGCTCGCCTTGCGCCAGCCACAGGCCCAGCGTGTCTTCCTCGACGTGGCGCCAGCGCAGCGGCTGCGGCACGGCGCGGCCCACGGCCTCGCGCAGCAGCACGTCGTCGGTGTGCGGGGTCAGGGCCCAGAGGTGGCCGGCATCGCTGGCATCGCGTTCACCGTCGCCGTCACGGGCGACCACCACGCGCAGGCGCAAGGCCCGCGCCAGGGGCCAGACGCGCCAGTCGGGCACCCAGTTCAACATGCCGTCGAGCGGCAGCACGTTGCTGCCTTCGGGCTGGCCATTGCTTTGCAGTTGTGCGCTCATGGTGTGGCCCCCGTCATTGGATCTGGTCCGCCACCTGGAAGATGGGCAGGTACATCAACACCACGATGCCGCCGATCAGCACGCCCATGATGAGCATGAGCGCGGGGCTCACCACCTTGCCGACCCACTCGGTGAAGCGGGCGAGTTCTTCGTCATAAAAGGTGGCGGCGCGCTCCAGCATGGGGCCGAGCTCACCCGTCTGCTCGCCCACGCGCATCATGCGCACGGACACCGGCGTGGTCAGGTGGTGGCGCTGCAGCGCGTCCGACAGGCGGGAGCCTTCGCGCACGCGGCGCGTGGCCTGGGTCATCGAGGGGCGCAGCGAAGGCCCGACCAACTCCAGCGAGGCTTCGAGCGCCGGCACCACGGCCACGCCGGCTTGCAACAACAGGCCCAGCGTGCGGTAGAGCGAAGCCAGCTCGATCAAGCGCAGGCGCGGGCCGATGACCGGCGTGCGCCACAGGCGCTCCGACACCGCCGCGCGCACCACCGGGGCCTTCCAGGCCGCCGCGATGGCCATGCCCACACCGACCAGGCCGCCCAGCGTCAACCAGGGGTGGTCGCCCACGCCCTTGCCGATGCCCAGCAACACGGCCGAGGCCCAGGGCATCTCGCCGCCCATGCCCTCGTAGATGTCGGCGAAGCGCGGCACCACGAACACGGTCAGGAAACTGATGACGACCAGGCTCGCGCCGATCAGGATGGCCGGGTAGATGGCCGCGCTGACCAGCTTGTCGCGCAAGCCCGTCAACCACGTCAGGTAAGCCGCATGTTGTCGCAGCGCCTCGGCCGTCTGGCCCGTGCGCTGGCTGGCTTCGATGGACGCGATCAAGAGCGAACTGAAGGCCTGCGGCTGCTGGCGCATGGCCTGCGACAGGGTGCGGCCCTCGGACAGGTCGGTGGTCAGCGAGTTCAGCACGCGCGCCACATCGGCCGACTCTTCCTTCTCGCACAGCGTGGCGATGGCCTCGTAGAGCGGGATGCCCGCGTCCAGCAGCACGGCCAGTTCCTGGCAGAACAGGCGGCGGGGGAACTCGACACGGCGCTGCGACACCTGCTGCCCCTGCAGGCGCTGCAACAGGCCTGGGCGGCCTTGCGCCGACGCTGACACCGCAGCCAGCCGACGCGAGCGGGGCACAGGGGTGTCAGCAGCAGGTCGGGCAACGGTCGAGACAGGCGTGCGGCTCATGGCGATCACCAATTGGTGATGTCCTGGTCTTCGCCGTCACCGCCTTCGCGGCCATCCTTGCCCAGCGAATAGACGTCGTAATCGCCGTGCTCGCCAGGGGCCTTGTACTGGTACTCGCGGCCCCAGGGGTCTTTGGGCACGGCCTTGCGCAGGTAAGGGCCCCACCAGCGGGATTCGTCGGCGGGCTTGACCCACAACGCGGCCAGGCCCTGCTCGGTGCTGGGGTAGTGGCCGGTGTCCAGGCGGTACTGGTCGAGCGCCTTGCCCAGGCCGTCGATCTGAGCGGCGGCAGTCTTGGTTTCGGACTTGCCGATCTGCTTGAAGAACTGCGGGCCCACATAGCCTGCGAGCAAACCGATGATGACGAGCACCACCAGCAGTTCGAGCAGGGTGAAGCCGCGCTGCGTGCGGGGAAGCACGCCAGAAACAACAGGGACGAGTTCAGACCGCACCCGACTGCGGGGCGCTTGACACGTGTTCATCGGGGGAGATCCTTCCAACGACGCCAAAGCCTGGCGACGCAATGGACGTGATCCTATTGGGCTATCCCTGACAGCTTTGTGACAAGCCTCACGGCATCCCCCCGTTCACGCAGGCGACACATGGCGCTCCTAGGCTGGTTCGGCACCTTGTTTTCACCACACGCAAAACCCAGGAGAGCCCACCATGTCCGTCCAACAGCCCGCCCATGTCCGTCCAACCGCAGGCCTGATGGCCCCCATCGCCGCCTTGGCCCTGGCCGCCTGCGCCAACCTCAGCCAGGCCCACGATGCCGCCAACGGCGCTGACGCCAGCGACGCCGCCCGCCAGGCCAGCTCGCAGCCCACCGTGGCCACGCCCCTGGTCATCGGCCACCGCGGCGCCTCCGGCTACGTGCCCGAGCACACGCTGATGTCCTACTGGCTGGCCATCGAGCAAGGCGCCGACTACGTCGAGCCCGACCTCGTCAGCACGAAGGACGGCGTGCTGGTGGCCCGCCATGAAAACGCCATCGCCATCGTCAACGCCGACGGCAGCATCCGCGAAGCCACCACCGACGTGGCCGAACGCCCCGAATTCGCCGACCGCAAGGCCACCAAGGTCATCGACGGCGTCAGCCTGACCGGCTGGTTCACCGAAGACTTCACCCTGGCCGAGCTCAAGACCCTGCGCGCCAAGGAGCGCCTGCCCAGCCTGCGCGTGGCCAACACCCGCTTCGACCGCATGTTCGAAGTGCCCACCATCGAAGAGGTGCTGAACCTGGTGGACCAAGCCAACGAGCGCCGCCGCCAGAAGGCCCTGGCCGAAGGGGGCCCCAAGGCCGCGGCCAAGGTCAAGCCCATCGGCGTCTACCCCGAGACCAAGCACCCGACCTACTTCGACGGCATCCGCCTCTCGCTGGAAGAGCCGCTGCTGCGCAGTCTGCACCGCCACGGCTACCGCGGCCCCAACGCCGCCGTGTTCATCCAGTCTTTCGAGGTGGGCAACCTCAAGGCCCTGGCCACGCAAACGCGTCTGCCCCTGATCCAGCTGCTCAACGGTTCGGGCCAGCCTTATGACTTCACCGTGGCCGGCGACAAGCGCACCTATGCCGACCTGGCCAAGCCCGAAGGCCTGAAAGAGATCGCCACCTACGCCACCGGCGTGGGCGCCAACACCAACCTGATGATCCCGCTGGTCGGTGGCAAGCTGGGCACGCCCACCACCCTGGTGAGCGACGCGCACGCCGTGGGCCTGAAAGTGCACGGCTGGACCTTCCGCGCCGAAAACAACTTCCTGCCCAACGAGTTCGACAGCAGCAGCAACCCGGCAGACTTGGGCGACCTGGCCGGCCAAATCAAGGCCTTCCTGCGCCTGGGCATGGACGGCTTCTTCACCGACCAGCCCTTCCTGGGCCGCCAGGCACGCGACGCATTCATCGCGAAGTGAGGCACGCGCACCTGTGAACCGGGCATCGGGCGGTGGCCTTGACGGGTCACCGCCTGCGGGCGTTCAATGCGGGGCATGACGCCACCCACCCACCTGCTCTACCTGCACGGTTTCCGCTCTTCGCCGCACTCCAACAAAG
>CAIQIL010000489.1 GCA_903871865.1 uncultured Burkholderiales bacterium | reverse complement strand
CTGCTGCGCCACCCGGGCGTGATCGACGAACTCGCAGACCCGCGCCTGCTGGAAGGCCGCTTCGACGCCGCCGCCTACCAGCGCGAGCTCAACGAGCGCTACACCGCCTGGGCACGCGCCGGCCAGGCAGACGAAGAGGCCCTGATGGACACGCTGCGGCGCGCCCACCATGCCGAAATCTTCCGCACCCTGGTGCGCGACATCGAAGGCCTGCTCACCGTCGAGCAGGTCGCTGACGACCTCTCCGCCCTGGCCGACGCCACGCTGGACACCACGCTGCGCTGGTCCTGGCGCGAGCGGCAGCAGCGCCCCGGCAAGCAGGGCAAATGGGCGGTGGGCCGCCAGCCGCACTTCGCCGTCATCGCCTACGGCAAGCTGGGCGGCAAGGAGCTGGGCTACGGCAGCGACCTCGATGTCGTCTTCGTGTTCGACGAGCAGCAAGACGCCCTCGACGCCGGCAGCCAGGCCGACGCAGGCCCGGACACCCCCAGCCCCATCGACGCCTACCTGCTGTTCGCGCGCAAGCTCATCAACTGGCTGACGCTGCGCACCGCCGCCGGCGAGCTCTTCGACATCGACACCGCGCTGCGCCCCAACGGCAACTCCGGCCTGCTGGTGACCTCGTACCACGCCTTCGACGACTACCAGCGCCAACGCGGCAGCAACACCGCCTGGACCTGGGAGCACCAGGCCCTCACCCGGGCACGCTGGTGCGCGGGCGACGCCGCCCTGGCCGCGCGCTTTGAAGACACGCGCCGCGGCGTGCTGTCCTCAGGACGTGACGTGGCCGCGCTGCACGAAGAAGTGGTCGCCATGCGCCAACGCCTGCGCGACGCCCACCCCTGCCCACCCGAACACTTCGACATCAAGCACAGCCCTGGCGGCATGATCGACGTCGAGTTCGCCGTGCAATTCCTGGTGCTGGCCCACAGCCACGCGCACCCCGCCCTGATGGACAACCTGGGCAACATCGCCCTGCTGGTGCGCGCCGCACAGGCCGGCCTCATCCCGGCCGATGTGGCCGAGGCCGCCGGCCAGGCCTACCGCGAGCTGCGCCGCATCCAGCACAGGGCGCGCCTCAACGAAGCACCCACCGTGCTGTCCGGTGAGGCCCTGCAAGCCGTGCTGCACCACCGGGATGCCGTGTGCGCGCTGTGGCAGGCCGTCTTCGGTGACGCCAAGCCCTGAGCCCTCAGGGCACCCGGGTTCGCGCCATGGCCCTCGCCTGTGGTGGGCGCTGTGCCTGGCGCTGGCCCTGCCCACCCTGCTGCTGAACGCCGCGCTGCGCACCTGGCTGCCGCAGGGCAGCGTGCCGCTGGACATGGCCGTCACAGGCTGGCCGCCGCTGGCGCAAGCCCTGGTGATGCGCCCGGACGCAGGCCTGGCGCAACCTCCCTGGGTCTGGTGGACGACCGCCTGGCTGCACGGCAGCACCCCGCACCTGCTGCGCAACCTGGCTGGCCTCGCCCTGATGGCCGCGCTCGGCACACTGATGCGCCCCTCGCGCCAAGCGGCACTGGCCGGGTGGCTGGCCTGGCCGCTCACCCAACTGGGCATGCTGATGGAGCCGTCTTTGGGCAGCTACGTCGGTCTGTCGGGCGTGCTGCACGCGGGCGTGACCGTGCTGGCGCTGCATGCCGCGATGGCACCGTTGCGTCAGCCGGTGCCTCGCCCCCTGTCGCACACATTGTCGCCATCGGCCCCCTCGGTCGCGGGCCTCCGCCTGGTCGCCATCGCCCTGCTCCTGGGGCTGGCCGTGAAGGTGCTCATGGAAAACCCCTGGGGCCAGGCGCTGGTGGCGTCCACTTCGTCGGCTATAAACGTGGCCCCTTGGGCCCATTTGAGTGGCTGCGCGGCAGGCGCGCTGTCCACCGGGGTGCTCTGGGCGCTGGCCGCAGGGAGCCGGTTGGCGCGCCGATGTCACTGAACGACAACGTCGCATGAGCTGACATCTGCGCTCCGTACACTCGTTTGAGTGTCCATGTGTGTCCTGCGGGAACTTCATGGGCGCTTTCTGAATCTCGCACACAGGCCGATCGATCGGCACCTGTGCACCCCCACTGACCAACCTCCTCACACCCGACCATGCAACACCGCCTGCACGCCCTTGCCCAACCCCGCGCCCTGCGCCTCCTGGCCCTGCTGCCAGTGGTCGTGGCCGCCACCCTGGCCGCTGGTTGCGGCGACAAGTCCAAGTCCGAAGGCAAGGCCAGCCAGGCAGCTGCCCGCGTCAATGGCTCCGAAATCACCGTCCACCAGATCAACCAAGTGCTGGAGCGCCAGCAAGGCCTGCGCCCCGAGCAGGCCGACGCCGCCGGCCGCCAGGTTCTGGAAGGCCTGATCGATCAGCAACTGGCCGTGGCCAAAGCCGAAGAGCAAAAGCTCGACCGCGACCCGCAGGTGCTGGCAATCCTGGAAGCCACCCGCCGCAACATCCTGGCGCGCACCTACATCGAGAAGGCCTCGGTGGCCGGCACCACCCCGCCCACCGGCGATGAAATCCGCAAGTACTTCGACGCCAAGCCCGCCCTGTTCTCGCAGCGCAAGGTGTATGCGCTGCAAGAGTTCACCGTGCCCGCCAAACCCGAGCAGTCCAAAGCCCTTATCGACAAGCTCAAGACCGTGCACACCCCGACAGAGTACGCCCAGGCCATCCAGGCTGCCGGCCTGAAGTTCACCACCAACCAGGTGACCCAGGGCGCCGAGGGCCTGCCCATGCCCATCATCGAGCCCCTCTCCAAGGTGGGCAACGGTGAAGCCCTGTTCCTGACCGCCAAGGACGGCTTCAAGGCCCTGTTGGTCATCGCCAGCAAGGACCAGCCCGTCACCTTCGACCAGGCCAAGCCCGCCATCGAGCAGTACCTGACCGTCGAGCGCCGTCGCGAATTCGCCCAAAAGGCGATGAAGGACATGCGCACGGCCGCCAAGATCGAGTACATCGGCAAGTTCGCCGAGAAGGCTGCCTCGGGTGCCACCTCGGGCGCTTCGGGTGCCGATGCCGCCAGCGCCGTCTCGGCCATGGCCCCGATCGCCCCGTCGGCCCCTGCCGAAGGTGCCAGCACGGCCCTGGACGCCGCGGCCGTCACCAAGGGTCTGTCTGGCCTGAAGTAATTCGGCAAACTCGCCGATATCCCCGTGAACATGCGGGGCTGGGCGTGCTGTCCGAGCCACGTCAGCCCAGGTTCATGGGGATGGCCTTGCCCAGGCTGAACGGGCCCCGACCGCGACGGGCACATCGCAGGAGTGGAATGCATGACGTTTGACCAGTTTTTCAGAATCCTTCGCGCACGCTGGCTGCTCGCCCTCAGCGTGATGGGCTTGCTCGTGATCGTCACCATGGGCATCTGCCTTTGGCTGCCCAAGAGTTACAAAGCCACTGCCTCGGTCATGGTGGACCTCAAGCCCGACCCGGTGGCCGGGATGGCTGGCAACGTCGGGCTGCAATCCGCCACGCTCATGGCCACCCAGATCGACATCATCACGAGCCCCGCACTGGCCACCCGCGTGGCCCGACAGATCGGGATGGACAACAACGACGATGTGCGTGCGCAATGGCTGAAAGCCACGAAGGGCAAGGGCGACTACCTGACATGGGTCGGTGAGTTCATTGGCCAGAGCCTGGACGTCAAGCCCTCGCGCGAATCCAACATCATCGACATCAACTACACCTCGGTGGACCCGAAGTTCGCGGCCGTCTTGGCCAACGCCTTCGCCAAGGCCTACATGGACTCCAGCGTCCAGTTCCGCGTGGACCCGGCACGCCAGTACTACTCTTTCTTCGAAGAGCGCGCCAAACTCGCCCGAGACAAACTCGAGGCCGCACAGGTCAAGCTGGCCCAGGCCCAAAAATCCCGCGGCATCGTTGCCACCGACGAGCGCCTGGACGCAGAGAGCGCCCGCCTCAACGACCTGTCCTCGCAAATCGTGGCGCTGCGGGCCGCTCAGGCAGACACCAGCGTGCGCTCGGCCACGGCCAACAAGAGCGCCGATCAGATGCAGGACGTGCTCAACAACTCGCTGATCACCTCGCTGAAATCGGACATCTCTCGCTATGAAGCCAAGCTCGAAGAAATGCAGTCCCGCTTTGGCGATGCCCACCCGCAAGTGATCGAGGCCAAGGCCAACCTGAGCAGCCTGCGAGACCGCCTGCGCGTTGAAACCAACAAGCTGACCAAGAGCCTGAGCATCAACGACAACATCACCTCGTCGCGCTCAGCCGCCGCCCGCGTCGCTTACGACGAACAACGCAACAAGGTGCTGCAGTTGAAAGACGCACGCAACGAGTTGGCGGTGCTGGAGCGTGAAGTGGACAGTGCCCAGAAGGTCTACGACGCCATCCAGGCGCGACTCAGCCAGATGGGACTGGAGAGCAACAACACGCAGAACAACATCGTCATCATCAGCCCGGCCACGGAACCCAGCCGCCACGTCTTCCCCAAGTTGACCCTGGCGCTGGCACTGTCCACATCCATTGGCGCGTTGCTGGGCATCCTGGGTGCACTGGGCGTGGAATTGTTCGACCGCCGCATCCGTGGGCCACAGGACTTGCTGCAAGGCACCGGCTTGCCCATCGTCGGCGTCATGCCCTCACCGAATGCACGCGGCTGGATGCACCGTCTGCGCGTCGCCACAGGCCGCAAGGGCCTGCCCTCCAACCTGGCACTGCAAGGCTCCGCCATGGGGGGCAATGCCCTGGAAGCCGGCCGGAGCGCATGATGATGTCGAGCACACACCCTTCCTTCCAGCCTTCGTCCATCGACGCGCGCGATTCCGCTTTCCCCGAAACACAGCAGGTCACGCACGACCGCTCCATCGGCGAAATCATCAGCCAGGCCAACAACCTGTCGGCCGAGCAGATCCAGCAGATCCTGGAGTATCAAAAGGCCCACAGCGTGCGCTTCGGCGAGGCCGCCGTGGCCCTGGGTCTGGCCAACAGCGACGATGTGCTGTGGGCACTGGCACAGCAATTCCACTACCCTTACGCCGCCGAGCAGACCTCGCGCCTGCCGGCCGAACTGGTCGTGGCCACCAAGCCCTTCTCGGAACAGGCCGAAGCCTTCCGCACCATGCGCAGCCACATGATCATGCGCATGTACTCGGACAACGGTCCGCGCAGCGCCCTGGCTGTGGTCAGCCCGGACAGCGGCGATGGCAAAACCTACTTCGCAGCCAACCTGGCCGCCGCGTTCTCGCAGCTGTCGGGCCGCACCCTGCTGATCGATGCCGACATGCGCAATCCGCGCCTGCACGAGATCTTCGGGCTGCAAGGCAAGAGCGTGGGGTTGTCGTCCATCCTGTCGGGCCGCGCCGCAGGCAACGTGGTCTGCCCCATCAAGGAACTGCCCAGCCTGTTCGTGCTGCCGGTGGGCCCGACGCCGCCCAACCCGCTGGAGTTGCTGGAGCGTCCGGCCTTTGGCCTGTTGATCCGCGAGCTGTTGACCAAGTTCGACCAGGTCATCGTTGACACCCCTGCCGCCGCACTGGGTTCGGACTATGCCGTGATCTCGGCGCGCTGCGGTGCCGCCGTCGTCATCGCCCGTCAGAACAAGAGCCGCATGTACGCCATGCAAGACCTGCTCAACACCGTGAGCATGGGTCCGACCAAGCTGGTCGGCTCGGTCATGAACGAGTTCTGAGCTGGTCCGGGCTCAGCGCTCCCGGGCCAGCGCCTGTCTCGCCTCGTCGTAGATGGCGATGAGGCGCTGGAGGTTGGTCTCGGGGGAGTACAGCGCTTCGTAGCGCGCCCGCGCGGTGCGGCCCATGGCCAGCATCTGTGCCGGGTGGGCCTCAGCCCAAGCGAGTTTGTCGGCCAAGTCCCGGGCATTGCCGGTCTCGAACAGCAGTCCGGTCACACCGTCTTCTACCAGCTCGGCCAGTGCGCCGATGCGGCTGGCGATCACCGGCAGCCCGCAGCAGTAGGCCTCGGCCAGCGTGCGCGGGAAGTTTTCGCCGCACAGGCTGGGCAGCAGCAGGTAAGACGCCCGCTTCATGCGCGCCAGGATCTGCTCAACGGGCAGAAAGCCCGGCGCGCACGCGCCCAACTGCGCCTTCGCCTGCGGCGACCACTCGCCCTCGCCGATGACCTCGACATCTGCGGTCTGCAAGCGCAGGGCATCGAGCAGCACGCCCACGCCCTTTTCGTCGGACAGCCTGCCCACGAACAGGCCGCCATGACGACCTTCGGTCAGGCCATCACCAGCGTCTTCCACGAAATTGGGCTTGATGATGACGCGCTCAGGCGCCAAGCCACCTTCGATGAATTTGCCGCGCGAAAACTCGCTGAGCGCGATGAAACGGGTGATGGCCCGGTCATAGGTGCCCAGGCCGCGGTGCAGCATCACCGTGGCAGCCACCACGGCCGTCTGGGGCACCGAGTGGCGGTAGCAGCCGCGTACCACGCCACGCCAGGGCACGCGTCCCAGGCAGTCCTCGCAGGTTTTGCCGTCGCGCAGGAACATGGCCTGCGGGCACATCATGCGGAAGTTGTGCAGGGTCTGCACCACGGGCACGCCTGCGCGCCGCGCGGCCCAGAACACCGAGGGCGAGATCAAGGGCAAGGTGTTGTGGACATGGACCACGTCAGGGCGAAAGTCAGCGATGCGCTGGCGGATGGCATCGGCCGACTGGCGCGACCACAGCGCCTGCGCGGCCAGCGACAACTTCGACACGCCGGGCACGTCGTCGTTGTGACGCAGGTAGGTGTCCACAGCATGGCCGTGGGCCTGCAGCAGCGCGACCTCCGAGGCCACCACCGAGTCCTCACCCCCTCGTTGCTGGTAGGCGTTGTGCACCAGCAGGACACGCAGTGGGGCGCTCACCGGGCAGGCCCCGCGGCCGCCGGCATGGCCTTCAGCACAGCCTGCCAGATGCCCTGGGCCGCGGCATCGAAGTTGTAGGCAGCAACCCGTTGCCTGGCAGCTTGCGACATCTGCGCATGAAGCGCCTCATCGCACAACAGCTGCTCGCTGGCCTGCGCCCAAGCCTCCACATCCATGGGCAAGACACGGCCGTTGACACCGTCGATGACCAGATCGCCAGCGACGCCAGCCTCCGGGGTGACGATGACGGGCACGCCGGCAGCACAGGCCTCGTTGGCCACCACGCCCCAGGTGTCCATGGCGGTGGGGAACAGCAGGACGCGAACTCGCGCGTAATGCGCAGGCAGGCTGTCTTGCTGCGCGAAACCCAGGAAATCCACCTGCACCTGTTCAGGCGGCAACCTCGCCGCAGCTGCGCGGACTTCGGCTTCCATCTCGCCCGAGCCCAGGAAAGCCAGGCGCACGGGGCGCTGCATGCGTTGGGCGAGGCGTTCCGCCACCGCCAAGGCAAACAGCGGGTTCTTGCCAGCAACGATGCGGCCAGCCACCAGCAGGTCGTGGACACGCGGCACAGGCGGCATCGACAGGAAGGCGGCGTTGTTGGCGCACAGGTGGGACTTGAACAAACGCGCATTGGGCAGTCCGTAGGAGCGGTACAGCGCCATCGAGCCTTCGCTGGCACCGATGAAGGCGCCACTGCCGGCATAGACCACACGCCGCAGCAAGCGGTGCACCCCGCTCAGCAGCTGCTCGGACGTCCAGGTGCCATCGGTCATGGCCACATGTGCTTTGCCATGCAAGCGCGCCCAGGCAAATGCCAGCACATGGGTCGGATTGAAGCCGGTGGTGATGACCACGTCAGGTCTCACCTTGCCCAAGGCTGACCACACATCGGGGTTGATGTGCACGTAGCGGCCGCGGAAGGTCACGAAGCGCGGCTGCAGGTAAGTGGCCTCAAAGGCACCTTGCTGCAACTGCCAGGCGCGGTCCGGCTCGATGCCACTGCAGTACACGACGTGCAATTCGCAACCCGGCTGACTGGCCAGGCGCTCCAGCACCGGGATGCGGTAAGGCG
>CAIQIL010000488.1 GCA_903871865.1 uncultured Burkholderiales bacterium | reverse complement strand
GTCGTGGCCACCGACTTCCGCGGCGAAGTCTGCACCTCGGTGTTCGATGCCGAAGCCGGTCTGGCCCTGGACAGCACCTTCGTGAAGGTCGTGTCCTGGTACGACAACGAGTGGGGTTATTCCAACAAGTGTCTGGAAATGGCCCGCGTCATTGCCGCCAAGTGATCGCACGCATCGCGATGTGAAAATCGGTAAACAACGCGTGAAGCGTTGACTTGTACCGCGAAGGCCCCCAAGTGGGGCCTTTTTCATTTGACTCCAGATGCAACATGGCCGACAACAGGTGTCAGGACGTGTTTGTTCGCACTTTGGTGGCGCCCTCCGGGCGACATAATTTTGCCCACATGATGCGTCGGTGCTGGTTCAGGAGTTTCGTGTGAACGCTGGTCGAAATGGGCTTGGGCGCCCGGGTGGGTTTGCTGCCACGTGGGCGCGCCGCGGTGGCGCACTGGTCTGTGCGCTGGGGCTGACCCTGGGCGCTGCGGCTGCGTGGGCCCAAGGTGCTGCTGCCCCTGAGGAGCGCTTGGCGCTGGGCCTGATCGTTAAGCTCAAAGACACCCAGGTGAACTCCGTGGTGCGCCTGCCGGCCAGCGTGCGCCCGTCTGACACGGCCCAGGCCCAGCGCCTGCGCATGGCGGCTGCCACCAACCGCAAGCGCGTTGGCTTCCTGGTGCAAAAACCCACGGCCTACGGCGCCCATGTCATCCACCAGGGTCACTACACGACGGTGGCCGAGGCCGAGACCGAAGCGGCCAAGCTCCGCTTGGACCCGGACGTGGAGTGGGTGGTGGTCAACCAGATGGAGCGGGCGGCTGCGACCGGGGTCCAGTTTCCTGTGTCGCCAGCAGCGGCCTACGCTTCCCACGTGTGGATGCAGCGGCGCACTGACCTGGGCGCAGGGCGGGGGGTGGCGGGTTTCCGCACGGCCTGGGACACGCTGAATGCAGCCACGGTGACCTTGTCTCCCGTGGTGGTGGCCGTGCTCGACACGGGCAAGCTGAGCCACGCGGATCTGGACCCTGTCAACGGTCGGATGCTGCCCGGCTATGACTTTGTTTCTGAGGTTGGTTTTTCCCGTGATGGCGGTGGACTGGACGCTGACCCGACCGATCCTGGCGACTACTTGCTGCAGTCCGAGATCAACGCCAACCCGAACCTGTATGGCAGCAATTGCACGGCCCACAGCAGTTCCTGGCACGGCACTTCGGTGATGTCGATGCTCACCCCACTGGCAGACAGCGCTTACATGGGGCCGGGCGCCCTGAGCATGCTGCCTGCGGCCATCGGCAAGGTCCTGCCGGTCCGCATCGGCGGCACCTGTGGTGCGCTGGTCAGCGACATCATCGAAGGCATGTTGTGGTCTGCGGGTGTGGACTACCAGGGGTCTCCGGCGCGCAACCCCAACCCTGCGCGGGTGATCAACCTCAGCTTTGGTGGCGCTGGCAATTGCCAGACATCGGATGCCCGAGACGTACTGTATCGCCAGACGATTGCCACATTGCGCACCAAGGGCGCCTTGGTGGTGGCTTCCGCGGGCAATGGTGACAATGCCTCAGGCGTGGCTGGCTATGTGGGACCGACGCGTCCGGCGAGCTGCCCGGGCGTCATGGCCGTGACCGCCCTGCGTTACGACGGCAGCAAGGCTTCCTACGCCAACACGGTGGATGGCACACAGAGCGCTTTGGGCTATTACGGCCTGGCCGTGGCCGGCGGGGATGTGCTTTCCTCGTCTTCGGCGCAGAGCTTGGACCTGCTGACCGACATCGGCAACACCACGGCGCAGGGCATCCGGTTGGAGGACACCGTCTGTTCAGGATCAAGCTGCTCGGTTTCCGAGGGGACGAGTTTCGCCGCGCCCCAAGTGGCTGCAGTGGCGGCCCTGGTGCTGTCGGTCGCCCCGAGCCTGACGGTGGATCAGCTGGTGACTGTCTTGCTGAACACCGCCACAACCCACCAGGCGGTGAACGGCACAGCCAGTTGCGCGACGTACACCGCATCCGGCGCTGTGCCCAATTGCTCTTGCACCAACGGCACATGTGGTTCGGGTGTGCTCAACGCCGACGGGGCGCTGATTTCGGCACTGACCCAGGCCGGCACCACGGCCTTTGCGGCACCCGAGGTGAGCGCCAGCTACTTCACGCCCGATCGCTTGACCACCACCTCCAAAAGCGGCGGCGGTGGCGGCGGTGCCTCCGACGACCTCAGCCTGCTGTTCCTGCTGGCCGCTGTGCTGGGCCTGACCTGGTGGCGCTGGCGCTCGGACGCTCAGGCCCGTGCCTTGCGCACCGTGCGCATCCAGGGCAACAGGCTCAAGGGCGACAAGCGCTGAACGTCTTGCCCTGTGGCAGCTTGGTGGCCGAGAGGGCCACTTGCGCCTGCTGCGAAGCTTGCGCCACGCGCACCAGCTGCATCTCGCCCTCTGGGCGCAGCACGACGATGCGCGCGGTGCGGATGCCGCGCAGCTTCACGGTCGCCAGGCCGCTTTGGGCCTCGGCCAGGCTGGTGTAGCGGCCCAGCGAGAGGCCGTGCGCGAGCGCCGCGGGTGCGCTGAGCTCTTCGAAGTTCAGGCCTTTGATGCGGCGCAGCTCGCTGAGCTTCTTCGCGTACAGCTCGTCGTCGGCGTAGGGGCCCATGTACACAAGCCAGATGCCCGAGATGGGCACGGCTTGGGTGGACCACGCGTCAGCGGGCAGTTGCGCCTTGAGCGCCGTGCCGACCTGGGCCATGTCCTCGCTGCGGAAGGGGCCGGCCTGCAGGCAGATGCCCGCGGCTGCGGCCGGTGGGGTCATGGCAGACGCTGCCGTGGCGCCAGAGGCGGCACTGGACGCCGCACCCGATGCGGCCGACGCCGCCGCTGAGGAGGCCTCCGGCATGGTGTCTGCTGCTGTCGCGGCCTCGCTGGCCGCCGCGCCAGGGCTCGCGGCCTGGGCACCGTTCAGCACGGCGATGCGATCGGCATGGAGCTGTTGCTGCAGCCGGGCGGGCTCGTGCTGGGCGTCGGGTTGCACGCCCACCAGGGGCTTGAGCCACCCTTGGCTCCAGGCCAGGAAGGCGGCGTTGACGGCGAGCAGGATCAGCACCAG
>CAIQIL010000487.1 GCA_903871865.1 uncultured Burkholderiales bacterium | reverse complement strand
GTCATCATGGCCACGGCCACGGTGCAAGGCATCGCGGTGAACCTGCCCAAAGCGGGGGGCTCGCCCAGCATGGGCAAACCCAAGACCAAGGCGGTGACGGTCACCTCGGACGGGCGCATCTACCTGGACACGTCCCTGGTCAGCCTGGGCGAGTTGGAAATGCGCCTGCGCCAGTACAAGGCGGCCGACCCGGAGTTGCCGGTCGTCGTCAAGGGCGATGGCAGCGTCCAGTACCACAAGGTCATCGAGGTGCTGGACGTGATGAAGCGCCTGCAGATCGCCCAGCTGGGCCTGGTCACCGACCGCCTGGTCAAGTGAGCTGGCCATGCACGCCACCGCCACGGCCCACCCCAGCGGCCATCCCAGTGACCAACCCACAGGCCTCCTGGCCGTCTCCTTGCCGCACCGCGAACGGCGCGGCCACGCGTCCCTGCACACCCGGCGCGCCTGGCTGATCCGCCTGTTGGTGCTGGCCGTCGCCGTGGGCGCGGGCCTGTACGCGCGCCGCCACTTCATCAGCGACAACGCCCACCCGCACAACCGCGTGCAGCGCATCGCCCTGGTCAACCCGCAGCGCGCGGCGCCGCCCAAAGAGGACAAGCCCAAGGAAGAGCCGCCGAAAGAGATGGAGGTCCAGAAGCCCCAGCTCAGCCTGGACGAACCCGTGGAGGCGGCCCCGGCCGGCGAGAAGCCGCGCGACGACCCGCTGGGCGTCGATGCCGATGGCGAAGGCGCGGGCGACGGCTTCGGCCTGATGGCCAAGCGCGGTGGCCGCGACATCACCACCCTGGGCGCAGGCGGCGAGGGCGGCCGCGGCACGGGCGTGGGGGGCAATGTGGGCCGCTTCAACCTGGGCGTGTACGGCGGGCTGGTGCGCCAGCGCCTGCAGCAAGAGCTGGCGGCCGTGCCCGCCTTGCGCCAGCAGGACTACGTGGCCGAAGCGTCGCTCTGGATCGATGCGCGCGGCCGCATCGAGCGGGTCGAGTTGCCGCGCGGCAGTGGCTTGGCCGACATCGATGCGGCCCTGCGCGACGCCTTCGCCAAGATGCCGCAGCTGCCCGAGCCCCCCGCGGGCATGCCCCAGCCCTTGCGCCTGCGGGTCACGGCCCGTGAACTGGAAGCGAGACGGCGTTAGCCGAGGCAGGCCATGGACATCCAGATGATCGAAGACGGCACGCACATCGCGGAGAAAGCGCAGCGCTTCCAGAGCGCGCTGGCCGCGGTCAATGCGCGCATCGTTTTCCTGGCGGGCTTCGTGGGCGCGCGGCTGGACGCCGATGGCGAGGTGCAGCACATCCTCGACCGCGACAACCCGGCCTTTCGCCAGGCCGCCGCCCTCCGCCCCGGTCACGCCAGCCTGGTGGCCCACCGCGCGTGGGAAGAGCTGCGCGGCTTGATGGTGCTGCGCTGCGCCTTGGTGATGCACGCCCTCGACGCCCTCGGGCTGGGGCTGACCCACCAGATCACCTCGCAGGTGGAGCGCAACCTGGTGCGCAAGGGCATCAAGCCGGGGGCCGATGGTTTCGAGCTGCACCAGCAGATGGACCGCAAGGTCGCGGCGGGGCCAGGTTGACGCTTGCAACGCAAACGCAATACACTGCCCCGCATGAAAACAGCCGTCATCCCCCAAGTGCGCGTGGAGCCCGAGCTCCGCACCCAGCTGGAGGCGGTGTTGCAGCCTGGCGAAACGCTGTCCGGGTTTGTCGAAGCCACGGTGCGCAGCGCCATCGAGTTTCGGCGCATGCAGACGCGCTTCCATGAGCGCGGCCAGACCGCCTGGGAAAACCACGAGCGCCAGGGTGTGTCCATCCCGGCGGACGAGGTGCTGCTGAAGTTGCAGACCAAGCTGGACGCCAAGCGCAAGCAGCTGGGCGGATGAGCTTCGCGGTCCGCTTCAGCCCCGAGGCCGACGAGGACCTGGCCCGGCTGTTCGACTTCCTGCTGGACCAGGCCACCACGCTGGATGACTTGGCGCAAGCCGACGCCGCCATCGCGGCCATCCAGTCGGCGGTGCGCCACCAACTGGCCAGAACGCCCTACAGCTTCCGCAAGGCGGGCCACAGCCCCACGCGGCGCGAACTCATCATCCCGTTCGGCGCCAGCGGCCATGTGGCGCTGTGCGAGATCTCCGGCCCTGCCAGCGTGCTCGTGCTGGCGATCAGGCACCAGCGGGAAGAGGACTACCACTGAGCAGATGTGGCCGGGCGCCGCTATGTCAGCTCGGGGCGCAAGCCGCTGAGCTTTGCGCGCAACACTTTTTGGCTTGCGCGCAAAGCGACAAGCTCGGTCCGCAAGGCTCAAACGCTTTGCGCGCGAAGCTCTGACGGGGGTGCGCAAGGCTTGGAACCTTGCGCGCAACACAAATGGCTTTGCGCGCAACCGAAACAGCCTTGCGCACGACACGGAATGGCTTGCGCACAAAGTGGGGGAACTCGGCGCTTGGCCCGAAATGACTTGCGCGCAAAGCTCAGCGGCTTGCGCGCGCCACTGTTTGGCTTGCGCGCCGAGCTGCGTGGGTGGCGCGTGGGTCAGGACGGGCGGTGGGCCGGTGGGGATGGCTTGTGAAGCGGTCGCCCTTGGGCAGGCGCGAGACCTCAAGCCTCGGCGGCGTGCAAGCGCGGCAGCAGCTCCCGTTGGCCGCTCACGGTGATGTCCACCGCGCGGCTGGCCGTGCGACGCAGCCAGCCCATGGCCGTGAAGTGCTGGTACAGATCGTCGGCGAGTTGGCCCGCGAGGTGATCGCGACGCTCCGACCAGTCCAGGCAGCGGTAGGCAAAGCGGCGTCGGCCGTTTGGCAAACTCGGTGGCATCCCCCACCCCTGGAGCCACGCCTGGCCCGAGGTGGTCAGCTCAAAGCCGCTGGGTGTCGGTCGCAGGCGTTCTCCGCGCTGAAGTGCATCAAACAACGACACCCCCAACTGCCCCGCCAGGTGCCCGTAGCAGCACCGCGCCAGGCGCAAGCGAACCCGCTCCGGGTGCGCCCACGCGCGGTCGTGGCCATCGCGTTCGGCGACCAGGGCCAAGGCCTCCAGGGCATGCGCCACATCGGCATCGGCCAGTCGGTAGTACCTGTGGCGCCCCCGGGGCTCACAGACCACGAACCGTGCATCCAGCAGCTTGCCCAGGTGCCCGCTGGCCGTGGCCGGCGTCACGGACGCCGCCTTCGCCAGTTCGCTGGCGCTGGCGCACTCACCGGACAGCAGGTAGGCCAACATGCGAGACCGGGCCGGGTCGGCCACGAGGGCCGCCACACGGGCCAGTCGGGGTTCATGGGGCGTGTTCATGGCGGTCAGGTTAGCGCGCTTCGCGCGTCCGACGGCGCCTGTTCGCGCTCAGGCAAGCCATGGTCGCGCACCACCGTCGCCACCTGCCGCGCCACGTTGCGCGTCCCGGGGACGTCCTCCAGCCACGTGCGCTCCTCGCGAAGGATGAAGCGCTGGGACTGTGCCAGCTCGAAGTTGCTGCGCCCCTCGGCATCGCGCTTCAGCACGGTGCGGTAGCGTTCGTAGGCCGCCAGATCGTCGAAGCCGACCAGCCCCCATGCGACATCGTTGCTGCCTTCGTGCGGCAGGAAGTAGCCCAGGAGGTTGCCGCCGCAGCGCGGGATGATGCGCCCCCATGCTTCGGCGTAGCGCTGGAAGGCATCGCGTTGAAAGGGGTCGATCTGATAGCGGATGAAGCAGGTGACAGCCATGGTGTGTGCACGACGTTGGTTGAACTCGGGCACGACTGTGTGGCAGGTGCCTTGCTGGATGCTTCGGCGAGGGCCGAAGTGTGGTGGGCCCGCCATCGGCTAGAAGCCTGTCCTCACCGTGCGCCAGCGCACCGAATGCGCGCCCATGAATGGCCACCATGGCTGGGATGAAGAAACGCACGCACACCGCGCTGTGGGCCAAGGCATTCAGGCGCAGCATGGCCACCCTCACCCGGCGCAGCGCGAAGCTTGGCCAACGCGTGGTGCGGCGGGCCATCCAGCCATCGGTGGACCGGCTGCGGCCACCCCCCGGCGATGGCGACTGGATCGCCGGCGCAGCCTTCGGCCTCCAAGGGGGGCGCCGTTTTCGGCTCTACCGCCCGCCCGACATGCAGCGCGGCGAGCGACTGCCTTTGCTGGTGATGCTGCACGGCTGCGGGCAGGACGCCAGGAGCTTTGCCACCAGCACGCGCATGAACCGCGTCGCGTCACGGGAGCGCTTCTTCGTGCTCTACCCCGAGCAGGACCGCCTGGCCAATGTCCAAGGCTGCTGGAACTGGTTCGACACCGACGGTGGCCGGGCCGTGGCCGAGGTGGCCTTGATCATGAAAGCCATCGACCAAGTCTGCCTGATGCACCCGGTCGATGCTGCCCGCATCGCTGTGGCGGGCCTGTCCGCCGGGGCCAGCATGGCGGCGCTGCTGGTCACACACCACCCCGAGCGTGTCAAGGCCGTGGTCATGCCCTCGGGCATCCCGCCTGGCACGGCGCATTCCAGCATGTCGGCGCTCGGCGCCATGCACGGCCGGCGCGCCACCCGGCCTTTGGCCGCCACCACGCGGGCATCGGCGGCTGCGTGGCCACCGCTGTTGGTGATCCATGGCGAAGCCGACCCCATCGTGTCGGTCGGCAACGGGCGTGCGGCGGTGCGGATCTGGGCGGACGCGGCCGGCGCGCAGGCGGGGCAGACACGCCACGTGCAGCGCGGCAAGCGCCACCCCATGGCGGTGACCGACTTCCAGCGCCAGGGAGGCAGGGTCGCCACCCTGGTCGAGGTCGAACGGCTTGGCCACGCCTGGAGTGGTGGTGCGGCCGGACAGCCTTTCAGCGACAGCCAGGGGCCAGACGCCTCCCGCATGGTCTGGGCGTTCGCGGCCAGACAGTTTCGGGACAAGGCTGGCGCAGGCGCTCACTTGTAGCTGGCGCGCCGATCGGCGAAACGCCGCACACGCCGACGCCAGCAGCGGTAGCTGCCCGGCGACAGTTGCGAGCGCATCAGCGCCTTGACCTGGTCCGGCCCCAGGCCGTGCACGGCGCGGATCTCGGCGAAGCCCACGTGGTCGCTCAGGGCCATCTGGATGATCTCGCCGATGAGCGCGGCGTCCTCGCTCACGTCCGCAGCGGGGGCGGGGTCGGGCACCTCGTCAGTGGCCATCGGTTGTGGGGGCATGGAACGGGGCTTCAGGTGAAGCGCGCCAACACCCAGCCGGCCAGCCCGATGTGCGCCAGCGTCACCAGCACCGACAGCGTGTGCAACAGCTTGAAGCGCCGGGTGGCGCCTGCGTCGGTGGCCGCGTTGATGGCGGGCATCAGCACCTGCCGCGTCGGCACCGTGGACACGGCGATGGCGGCCAGCGCCAGCGCAGACACCCCATCGCGCGGCCACAGCAGCCCAGCCGCGACAGCCGAAGTGCCGAGCACGAAGAGGTAGAAGTGCGGGAAGGCCACGCGCAAGGCGCTGCGGGCCTGGGGCATGGGCAGGGCAGCAAACAGGAAGGGCGCGAGGCCGAAGGCGTACAGCACCATGCCGCCAAACAGCAGCGCCACGCACCACAGGCTGACCATCGCCATCATGCGGCGCGCTCCGCCTGGCGGGCCAGCGCCTGCAAGCGTGGGCGCACGCGCAGGAAGCCGCTGTAGGCCCACTCCAGCGCGGGCAGGACACCGGGCAGGTGGGCCAGGCGTGCCAGCCAGCGCCACCCGGGCAGGCGGGCCCACATGGCGACGAAGGCCGCGGCGCCGTCCAGCCGGGAGCCGTCGGGGCGCTGCACATGGAAGCGCGCCAACAGGGCGGCCCGTTCGGGCGCGGGGACCCCGCTGTGGGCCGCACTGACATCGATGAAGCACAAAGCACTGTCGGGGCGCTGCGCGGCCAGCCCCTGCACGTGCGCGATCTCGCGCCTGCACAGCGGGCATCCCCCGTCGTACAAGACCGTCAGCACCTCGGGCTTGGCAGCGTCGTTCACATGGCCTCCTTGAGCGCTCTCAAGTCTAGGGCGTCACGGGGCGTGGGGGTGGCGTCACTCTGAGGTCTGTGAGCGGCCGTTCACTGCGGGCATCACGTCTGGCAGCTTCCGACCCATGGCAGACCTCGGTCGAACCACGGGTCCAGGCAGAAAGCGGGCGCACCTTTCGCAACCAGTGCCGCAATGGATGTGGCCACGTACAACTCGGCCGATTGATGTCGGCACCAACAGGTCGCACCAAATCACCGTCAACTTGGAAGGCGAAACAGCGGTGCTACTTCGCGTTGGAACTCACCTGCAGACCAGCCGAGCACCTGAATGACACATGCGTCCACCCGGGCGCGTCTTCATTTCTGTTTCTCCTGCAAGCTCTTGGCCGCACCTTCCTTCTCTTCGGCGATGACGGCATCGCTTTTCAGCGTCAAGACGGACGTCACAACGGCACCATAGACACGCTGGATGACCAGTTCGCCGCCTTGGACCCTCATCGAGCACACGGTTTGGTCGAAGCTGGCGCTGCCATTCGGATGCGACCCTCTGCTGTCCTTGCAGGCGAGGCCTGGGTACCTGCTCGAAACATTTCCAACCACTTGGCTGAAGCTCGTTGATTTGAACAAGAACATGAGCGACCGAAGTCTGTTGTCGGTTCCAAATTCCGCCGATGGGCCCAAATGAACGTAGTAGGAAGGGACGCCGCCGATGGTGATGCTTTTCCAATCGGGCGCCGTTTGCATCACCTGCTCAGCGTTGCCACCCAGTTCAAAACCACTGAGGTTCACAACTGGCTCTGGCGCTTTCTTGGCGCATCCTGCAAGCAGAGCCAGCGCGACCGCGATCCACATCTTCTTCATCTGAGACCGTCCCTTCTTGATGTTGATGCGCAGTTTGCCTGCCCCGTCCGCACGCGCTGCAGTGCCGTCCGTGCTGCAATCCTCGAAACTCGGCTTTGGGCACCGTGCTGGCGCCCGCTCTGCGCATCCGAACAACAAGAACTGGCCGGAGCCGTTAGTACGACGTTCGGCCCCGGGCGACGGCACCCGCTGCGAAGCAGCCACCCAACCCAGCACTCAGACCGACAGCGGCAGACTGATGCCCATCGCGGAGGTTGGGGGGGAGGGGGGGGCCGAACGCTCAATCGCCCAAGCGCTCAAGCCAAAGCCAACCCCACCGCATGGTGCGCCAGGTGCTCCCCCACAAAGCTCTGCACGAAGTAGTAGCCGTGGTCATACCCCGCGTGCCGGCGCAGCGTCAGCGGCTGGCCCAGGGCCGCGCATGCCGCCTCGAAAGCCTCGGGGTGCAACTGGTTCGGCAAGAACTTGTCCGCCAGACCCTGGTCGACCAGGATGCCCTGCGGGTACGGTGGCATCGGGTACTGCGACATCAACTCGGTTGCATCGTGCTCACTCCAGGTGTGCCGTGACAGCCCCAAGTAGCCGCTGAACGCCTTCTGCCCCCACGGGCAGTTCACCGGGTTGGCGATCGGTGCAAACGCCGACACCGTCCGGTACTGCCCCGGATGGCGCAGCGCCAGCGTCAGCGCACCGTGCCCGCCCATCGAGTGCCCGAAGATGCCCGCGCGCGCCGTGTCCACCGGCAGGTGCTGGCCGACGAGTGCGTGCAGTTCCTCGGTGATGTAGCGCTCCATCTGCCAGTGCGCCGACCAGGGCGCCTCCGTCGCATCGAGGTAAAAGCCTGCGCCCACGCCGATGTCCCAGT
>CAIQIL010000486.1 GCA_903871865.1 uncultured Burkholderiales bacterium | reverse complement strand
GGTCGCGCGAGGCGGCATCGCCTTCGCCCTCGCCCTTCTGGATGCGCACGTCCATCAGGTGCATGGTCTGCGCCATGGGCACCTTGAAGTGGATGCCGGGGCCGTAAACCATGTCGTCCGTCTTGCCGAAGGTGGCCTTGACGCCGCGCTCACCCGCCGAGATGACGGTGATGGGGTTGAGCGCCGACAGCGCGATCAGCACCGCCGCACCGATGAAGATGGCTTTGATGAGCTTGGGCGCGCCGGAACTGGCGCTGGACGAGGGGAAATCGGCCATGGGTCCTCCGTGTGATGCTTCGCGTTTGTGGGGGACATGCTAAGCCAGCGCGCCGGTCCGTGTCAGCCGGCAAAGTGCGAAAATGCCGGTCTTCTTCAGCGACGCACGCCCCCCAGGCACCCACGCCATGAACCCCACGCCCAGCACCCTGACCCTCACCCGCCCCGACGACTGGCACCTGCACGTGCGCGACGGCGCGGCCATGGCGGCGGTGGTGCCGGACACGGCGCGGCAGTTCGCGCGCGCCATCGTCATGCCCAACCTGCGCCCGCCGGTGACCACGGCCGAGCAGGCCATCGCCTACCGCGACCGCATCCGCGCGGCCGTCCCGGCGGGCCTGACGTTCGAGCCCCTGATGGTGCTCTACCTGACCGACAACACCCCGGCCGAGGAAGTGGCCCGCGCCAAGGCCATGGGCGCGGTGGCCTTCAAGCTCTACCCGGCCGGTGCGACCACCAACTCCGACGCCGGCGTGACCGACCTGCGCAAGACGCACAAGGTGCTGGAGGCCATGCAGCGCGAGGGCCTGGTGTTCTGCGTGCACGGCGAGGTGACCGACAGCGAGGTCGATGTGTTCGACCGCGAGAAGGCCTTCATCGACGACAAGCTCATCCCGCTGCGCCGCGACTTCCCCGAGCTGAAGATCGTGTTCGAGCACATCACCACGAAAGAAGCCGCGCAGTACGTGAGCGAGGCCGACCGCTTCGTGGCCGCCACCGTCACGCCGCAGCACCTGCTCTACAACCGCAACGCCATCTTCACCGGCGGCATCCGCCCGCACTACTACTGCCTGCCGATTCTGAAGCGCGAGGAGCACCGCCTGGCCCTGGTGCAGGCCGCCACCAGCGGCAACGCGAAATTCTTCCTGGGCACGGACAGCGCGCCGCACGCTTCGCACCTGAAGGAGCACGCCTCGGGCTGCGCCGGTTGCTACACGGCGCCGTGCGCCATCGAGCTCTACGCCGAGGCCTTCGAGGCCGTGGGGGCGCTCGACAAGCTCGAAGCCTTCGCCAGCTTCCACGGGCCCGACTTCTACCAGCTGCCGCGCAACACCGACCGCATCACCCTGGTCCGCGAGGACTGGGTCGTGCCCGAGTCACTGCCCTTCGGCGAGGCCGAGATCAAGCCGCTGCGCGGCGGCGAGACGCTTCACTGGCGCTTGCGCTGATCTTCTTGAGATGCTTGCCGGGCGGCGCGGAGTTCTTCGCGTAACTCGGCGCGCAACTCGGCAATCTCTTCGTGCACGGTTTTCAGCTGGGCGTGCATGTCGTGCAGGATTTCGCGCTCGATCTTGCGCTCTTGCGTGCCCACGAACATGGCCGCGATGCTGGCCGTGACCAGTGACAGCACGCCATAGCCCAGCAGCACCACGAAGACCGAGAACACGCGAGAGGCCGTGTTGCTGGGCACCACGTCGCCATAGCCCACGGTGGCCGCGGTGGAAAACGCCAGCCACAGGCCCTCGTTGACCGTCTTGACGCCCGGGTCCAGCCAGTAAAAGCCGATGCCGCACAGGCCCAGCACCGACGCGCCCAGCACCAGCAGGCGGGCCAGGCCGGTTTCGGTCAGCAGCGGCATGCTGATCTTCAGCAGGCGGTAGAGCATCAGCACCGAGATGACGAGCCGCCAGGCCAGCGCGGGCTCGGACACATTGCTTTGCGGCAGCACCGCACTCAGCAGCAGCGAGGCGCCGAGGAACCAGTCCAGCCGCTCTTCCGAGGGGCGCATGCCCCAGGTGTGGGTGTCGTCGCCGAGCTGCCTGCGGCGATCACCGCCGTGCTGCACCAGGCGTGCCGCCCGCCGCGCCGACCAGGCCCAGCCCAGCACCACGAAGCCGCTGACCACGTACATCCACGTCGCCCAGGTGGCGGGCGTGGGCATCATCGAGTCGTAGAAGGCCGGCACGCTGGCGATCAGCGCGATCAGCATGGCCCAGGGCGAGCGGTGGAAGCGGTGGCGGCGGGTGGGCATCGGCGGTGTCGGGGGCGGGCGTGGGCGCGGGTTCAGGCCGGCAGGTAGCCTTCGACCGAGAGGTAACGCTCGCCGGTGTCGTAGTTGAAGCCCAGCACGCGGGCCTGGCCACCCAGCGCGGCGTTCAGCTCGGGCAGCTTTTGCGCGATGGCGGCCAGCGTGGCGCCGGAGGAAATGCCCACCAGCATGCCTTCCTCACGGGCGGCGCGGCGGCCGTACTCGCGGGCGTCTTCGGCATCGACCTGGATCACGCCGTCGAGCAAGGTGGTGTCCAGGTTGGCGGGGACGAAGCCCGCGCCGATGCCCTGGATGGGGTGGGGCGAGGGCTGGCCACCCGAGATGACGGGCGAGGCCTTGGGCTCGACCGCGAACACCTTCAGCTTCGGCCAAGCGGCCTTGAGCACCTTGGCGCAACCCGTCAGGTGGCCGCCGGTGCCCACGCCGGTGATCAGCGCGTCCAGGCCCTCGGGGAAGTCGGCCAGGATTTCCTGGGCCGTGGTGCGCGCGTGCACCTCGACGTTGGCGGGGTTCTCGAACTGCTGCGGGATCCAGGCGCCGGGCGTGGCTGCGGCCAGTTCTTGCGCGCGGGCGATGGCGCCCTTCATGCCTTTCTCGCGCGGGGTGAGGTCGAAGCTGGCGCCGTAGGCCAGCATCAGGCGGCGGCGCTCGATGGACATGCTGTCGGGCATGACCAGCACCAGTTTGTAGCCCTTCACCGCGGCCACCATGGCCAGGCCGACGCCGGTGTTGCCCGAGGTGGGTTCGATGATGGTGCCGCCGGGCTGCAGGGCGCCGCTGGCTTCTGCGGCTTCGACCATGGCCAGGGCGATGCGGTCCTTGACGGAGCCACCCGGGTTGCTGCGCTCCGACTTGATCCACACCTCGGCGCCGGGGGCGTTCCCGAACAGGCGGTTGATGCGGATGTGCGGCGTCTGGCCGATGGTCTCGAGGATGTGGCGGGCTTTCATGGGACGAGGCTCCTGCGATGGGTTTTCCGGGGGATTGGACCGAAGGCGCACAAGATACACCGGGCCGGGTCAGAATGTGCGGATGCAAGCGCCCGTGCCCCATCCCCGTTTCCACCCCACATCCATTCTGGCCCTGGCCTGGCGCCTGGGCCTGATGCTGGTCATGCTGTGCGCAGGTCCCGCCCGCGCCCAGGACTTCCTGCCCGTGGACCAGGCCTTCCGCGTGGCGGTCAGCGCCTCGGGCCCGCGCGCCCTGCAGGTGAGCTTCACCCTGGCGCCCGCGGTCTACCTGTACCGCGAGCGCTTCGAGGCCATGCTGCAAACGGCCGGGCAGCACCCCTTGCCCTTGAGCTGGGACCTCCCACCTGGCGTGACCAAGCACGACCCCAACTTCGGCAAGGACCTGGAGGTCTACCACGGCGATGTCAGCGGCGGCCTGGGCGTGACCGCCGGCGCGCAGGGCGAGGCCATCCTGACCGTGGGCTACCAGGGTTGTGCCGATGCCGGCCTGTGCTACCCGCCGCAAAAGCGCCGCTTCCTGGTCAGCCTCGACGCCCAGGGCCAGATCCTGTCGGTGCAGCCTGAGCGCAACGGAACGTCCGCCGCGGGCCTGGGTGGCGCTGCTGCAGCGAACGGCGACGCCACCTCGCCTGTTGGTGCGGCGGCGGGCACGGCGGCGGACGGTGACCGCATCCAGCGCGCCCTGGCCTCGGGCCGGCTGTGGACGGTGCTGCCCGTCTTCCTGCTGGCCGGCATGTTGCTGTCGCTCACGCCCTGCGTGCTGCCCATGGTGCCCATCCTCTCGTCCATCATCGTCGGGCAGCGCGAGCGCGTCAGCCGGGGCCGTGGCTTCGCCCTGGCGCTGGCTTACTCGCAGGGCATGGCGCTGGTCTACACGGCCCTCGGCGTGGCCGCGGGCCTGCTCGGTCAGGGCCTGGCCGCCTACCTGCAGCACCCCTGGGTGGTGCTGGGCTTCGGCCTGTTGATGGTGCTGCTGGCGCTGTCCATGTTCGGGCTCTACGAGCTGCAACTGCCGGCCTCGGTGCAGAGCTGGTTGGGCCGGGGCAGCAACCGGCTGCCGGGCGGCAAGTTCGTCAGCGTGTTCGCCATGGGCGTGGTCTCGGCCCTGGTGGTCAGCCCCTGCGTGTCGGCACCGCTGGCCGGGGCGCTGCTCTACATCAGCCAGACACGCGATGTGTGGCTGGGGGCCACGGCGCTTTATGCGCTGGCTTGGGGCATGAGCCTGCCCCTGCTGCTGGTGGGCCTGTCGGCGGGCAGCCTGCTGCCACGCACCGGCCCCTGGATGACGGCGGTCAAGACGCTGTTCGGCATCCTCATGCTGGGCATGGCGCTGTGGGTGACCCGCCCGGCCTGGCCCTACCTGCAGACGCAGGTGCTGGGCATGCAGCCCGCGTCCGGCGCCCAACACCGCAGCGTGCTGCCCTTCCAGCGCGTGCGCTCGGTGGCCGAGCTGGATGCGGCCCTGGCGCAAGCGAAAGCCGACGGCCGCCCCGTGATGCTCGACTTCTACGCCGACTGGTGCACCGCCTGCCTGGAGATGGAGCACGACACCTTCACCGACGCCATCGTGCAATCTCGCTTGAAGGGCGTGGTGCTGCTGCAGGCCGATGTGACGCTGAACGCGGCCGACGACCGCGCCCTGCTGGAGCGCTTCCGCCTGTTCGGCCCGCCCGGCATCGTCTTCTACGACGCCCAGGGTGCCGAGCGCGCAGACGCCCGCGTCATCGGTTTCCAGAAGGCCGACGACTTCGTCCAGAGCCTGCAAAAAGCGGGGCTCTGACCGGTGCACCCCCACGCAGACCAGCTCTGGAAAGGGCCGCGCTGGACGCTGTCGGTGCTGCTGGCGGCGCTCGGCATGCTCGGGCCGTTTGCCATCGACACCTACCTGCCGGCCTTCGCGGGCATCGCGGCCGACCTGAACGCCACGCCGCTGCAGATCCAGCAGACGCTGTCGGCCTACCTGTTCGCCTTCGCCTTCATGAGCCTGTTCCACGGCTCCTTGTCTGACAGCCTGGGCCGCCGGCCGGTGGTGCTCACGGGCATCGCGGTGTTCACGCTGGCCTCGGTGGGTTGTGCGCTGTCCACCAGCATCGGGCAGCTGGTGTTCTTCCGCGCGCTGCAGGGCCTGTCCACGGGCGCGGGCATCGTGGTGTCGCGCGCCGTCATCCGCGACATCTACCCGCCGGCCGACGCGCAGCGCGTGATGTCCCAGGTCACGCTGTTCTTCGGCGTGGCGCCGGCCATCGCGCCCATCGTCGGTGGTTTCCTCTTCGTGCACATCGGCTGGCACGCGGTGTTCTGGTTCCTGGCTGGCGTGGGCGTGGTGTTGGGCCTGGCCAACTGGTTCCTGCTGCCCGAAACGCTGCACGCCTCGCAACGCCAGCCCTTCGCGTTCAAGCCGCTGATGCGCGGGTATGTGCAGATGGGCAGCAGCGGCCGCTTCCTGCTGCTTGCGCTGGCCAGTGGCGTGCCCTTCAACGGCATGTTCCTCTACGTGCTGTCGGCACCGACCTTCCTGGGCGAGCACCTGCACCTGGCGCCCACGCAGTTCTTCTGGTTCTTCGTGTGCACCATCAGCGGCATCATGGGCGGCGCGTTCATCAGCGGCCGGCTGGCAGGGCGCATCGCACCCGAGCGGCAGATCCGCCTGGGCTTCACGGTGATGCTGGTGGTGTCGGTGGGCAACCTGATTGCCAACGTGCTGTTCGTGCCCCACGTGGGCTGGGCGCTGTTCCCCATCGGCTTGTACGCCCTGGGCTGGGCCTTGATGACGCCCGTGGTCACGCTGATGGTGCTGGACCTCTACCCCGAGCGGCGCGGCATGGCGGCGTCCATGCAGGCCTTCATCGGCGCGGCCTCCAATGGCTTTGTGGCGGGCGTCATCTCGCCGCTGGTGATGCACAACGCCGTCAGCCTGGCCACCGCCTGTTTGCTGATGATGTTGGTGGGATTGTTCGCCTGGGGCTGGCTGCAGCGGCGATAATGCGCGGGTGAAGTCAGCCAGACCGCCGCTGGTGCAAGGCCCGAAAGGGCGCACTGGAGGAAGGTCCGGACTGCACAGGGCAGCGCAGGAGGTAACACCTCTCCACCGCGAGGTGAGGATCAGAGCAACAGAGACGAGTCTGAGCGGGTTCCGCGACGGGTGGTCTGTGAGGCATCGGCTTCGGCCGATGGCCCTTGCGTCAGCAAGGGCTCGTGCGAAAGCACGAACCGAGCAGCACCCTGGGCGGGCAGGCCCGCCCAGGGTGAAACGGGCAATCTCT
>CAIQIL010000485.1 GCA_903871865.1 uncultured Burkholderiales bacterium | reverse complement strand
GTCTTCCATCACCAGCCGCACGCTGGCGGCCTGGCTGCCGCTGGCCCGCTGCAGCTTGCCCGCGTCCCGCGCCTGGCGCAGCTTCATCACATCCCCGGCCGACTGGGTGACGTTGATGTACATCGGGTTGATCTGCTGCACCACCGCCAGCGGGGTGGCTTCGCCCTGACCGACCAATGCGCCTTCGGTGACCAAAGCGCGGCCAATGCTGCCCGCAATCGGCGCGGTCACAGCGGCGTCGTTGAGGTTGATGCGCGCGGTTTGTGCCGCCGCCTTGGCCACAGCCACATCGGCCTCGGCCTGCTTTTGAGCGGCTTGGGCCGCCACCAGCTCTTGCTGACTCACGGCCTTGGCGGCAGCCAGAGGCTCGTAGCGCTTGGCCAGGGCACTGGCTTGGCCCAGATTGGCTTCGGCTTTGGCCACATTGGCCAGCGCGCTGTCCAGAGCCGCTTTGTAGGGGGCGTCGTCGATTTCAAACAGCAACTGGCCAGCTTTGACACTGCTGCCCTCGGCAAACAAGCGACGCTGCAAAATGCCCGCCGCCCGCGCCCGCACCTGCGCTACGCGCGAGGCTTCCAGGCGGCCCGGCAGCTCAGTAATCAAGCCCACGTCGCCCGTGCTCACCGTCACCACGCCCACTTCGGCCGGTGGCGGTGCGCCGCCGCCTGCGCCCGGCCCACCCGCAGGGGGCGCTGCGCTGGGGCCACACGCTGCCAGTACAGCGGCCAGCGCCAGCGTGGTCAGGACGAATGTGGCTTGGCGACTGGCAGAAAAGGTCGGGAGGGTTTGGAAGAGGGGCATGGTCGGTCCGGATCTGAAACAAAAATGGGTGTCGCCGCAGAGGCGAGTCGCCACTCAGTTTAAGGGGTCGAGGTGACTTGCGCACGGTGGGCCTGGAACACGAAAGACAGGATTCAACCCGCCATCGCCAAATTAAATATATAAGATGACAACTAATTTCCATCGGAGGCACCTTCATGACCCTGCAAGAAACCCACGCTGTCCCTTCACCGCAGATGCCGGTGTCCTCGGGCAACCCCTGCCCTTTTCTGCGCGCGCTGGTCGCGGGCGGTTGGCTCAATGACGATGTGGAGCGCTTAACCAAGGTGCGCGACACCTTGCTGCAGGCCAGCGGCCAAAATGAAAAGGGCGGCAAGATATTGGTGATTGCAGCGATTGCCAATGGCCTCTCACCGGCTGCATTGCTGCGCAATGTGCGCGAAGGCCTGCACTTGGGCATGCTGCGTGACGGGCCCTTGAACAAACATGGCAGTGGCTCGCGCATTCTGGATGCGCATGGCCAATTCCAGCCCGAAGAGCTTCAGCGTTTGGCCAGCTTCGCGAGCACCAAGCGCACGCTGCAGGGCGACAGCGAGCTGGGCCTGTCCTCGCACGAAGTCACCGCCATGATGGACGCCAACTTTGAACGCGCGCGCGCAGCACGCCGACGCATAGACCGCGCCCTCATGGACGGCGAATGGCCGGTGCTGCTGGAGGTCCTCGGCAAAGACGATGCCGACGGTGCGCGCTACCTTGGCGTGGAGGATGTGCGCGCATTGTTTCAAGACCGGCGTTTGCCGCAACGGCTGGCTGAGCGCTTGGCCTGACCCGCCACAGAGGCTGCACAATGCGGGCTGGTTTCACCCGCAACACAGGACCGCAACATGAACCAACGCAAAGCAGCCATCGTCACCGGCTCGGCCACCGGGGTGGGCGCAGCCACCGCCGTGGGCCTGGCGCGCCGGGGCTACAACGTGCTGATCAACTATTCCAAAAGCGCAGCCGAGGCCCAAGAGACCGAGGCCGCCTGCCGCGCAGCGGGTGCCGACACGCTCGTGGTGCAAGGCGACGTGGCGGACGACGCGGCCTGTCGGGCCATGGTGGAGGCTGCTGTGTCACGTTGGCAGCGGCTGGACGGCCTGGTCAATAACGCAGGCATCACCACCTTTGCCGGGGCCGGCAACTGGGACGCCTTAGACGCCAGCGTGTTTCAAAACATCATCGGCGTGAACGTGGTGGGCACCTTTCAAATGACGCGCGCTGCGGTACCGCACCTCAAGGCGCAGCAGGGTGCCATCGTCAACGTGTCTTCGGTAGCCGGTGCGCTGGGCATTGGGTCTTCGGTGCCGTATGTGGCGTCCAAAGGCGCGGTCAATTCCATGACGCTGCACTTGGCGCGCGAGTTGGCGCCGCACATCCGGGTCAACGCGGTCTGCCCCGGCCTGATCACCACACGCTGGTTCAAAGAAGGCATTGGCCAGCAGGGCTATGAAGCAGTCAAGGCCTCGTATGAGCGCTCCACACCGCTGCAGCGCGCCTGCACCGCCGAAGACGTGGCCGAGTCCATCATCTGGCTGCTCGACGCGGCGCACACCGTGACTGGCGAGTTCATCTTGCTGGACTCGGGCATGCACCTGGGCTCCAAGCCGGTGACGCTGCCACCCTCGGTTGTTTGAGGCTCCCCTACAAGCGCTTCTGCTCTCGCAGCAACTGCGCCCGGTTGCGAATGCCCGCTTCGCCCAGGGCCAGCGCCTGCACATTGGTGTGCACTGAATAGGAGCCCATGTGCAAGGGCTGAGCGTGCGGAACTGCGGAGCCGACGACAAAGGCCGTGTCGGTAATCGCCTTGAAGGTGATCGACCCGGCGTCCGCGGATAACACCACCAAATCACCCGTGCGCAAAGCGTCTGGCGCCGACAAGCTGCCCTCGCCTATCGCGGCCCACGCCACCGTGTGACCTGGGGCAAGTTCAAAGTGCCAGGTTTCGCCTGCTTTCAAATGCACGCCCAGATACGTCATGTCTGAGGGCGCCGGTATCGGGCAGCTCGCCCCGCCATAGCGGCCCAGCAACACGCGGGCGGGCCCCACCTGCGGAACCTCTGCGGGATCAAGGTACAGGCTGTAGGCCTCGGCCAATTCCAACGCGGGCGGCATCGCCACCCACAGCTGAAAACCCAACACCCGCTCATGGTCGGCAGGTCCGCCACGGTGCCACACGCCACCGCCCGCCATCATCCACTCCACCCCGCCCTGCGGAAGCAGGCCACGCGCGCCCTCGGTGCCCGTAGTGTCTTCGTAGTG
>CAIQIL010000484.1 GCA_903871865.1 uncultured Burkholderiales bacterium | reverse complement strand
TAGGCGTACTGGTCCACCGAGGTGGTCGGGATCAGCACGCCGTTCTGGACCTGGTCCGGGCTGCTGAAGTTGCCCGCGGTGTCGGCCGAGCTGTACTGCGGGAAGGTGCCGTAGACCTCCGCACCGTTGACTGCCCCACCCATGACGATGTGGTGCGAGCCCCAGCCGTGGTCGGTGCCATCGCCATTGCTGGTGAAGCTGCGGCCGAACTCCGATGCCGTGAAGGTGGTGACCTGGCTGCGCATGTCGCCGCCGGGCATGCTGCCCAGCACGGTGTCGAAGTACGCCAGTGCGTGGTCCAGTTGGGCCATGCGATCGGCCTGCTCCCGGATCTGGTTGTCGTGGGTGTCGAAGCCGCCCATGTTGACCATGAAAAACTGGCGCGTGATGCCCAGGTTGGCCGTGCGGTTGGTGTCGATCAAGCGCGCGATCATCTGCAACTGCAAGGCCACGCCGTTGAACTTCTGCGTGCCATCGATCGGGCTGGTGTAGTTCAGCAGCGGATCGCTGTACACGTTGGTGACGCCAGCGCTGCTCCAGGGGGTGCTGCCCAGTGGCGCCAGGGCGCTGCCCAGCAAGGTGCTGGCCGTCAGCGCACGCTGCACCAGTTTTTGCTGGTCCAGCACGAAGAGGCTGGTGCGGTCAGCGGGGGTGCTGCCGCCCGGGGCGATGGTGCCCATCACCGATGCCACAGCAGTCTGCAGGCCCGCGTTGCCATAGATGCGCCCGCTGCTGCCCAGGCTCTGGATGCCGGTGCTGCTGCTTTGGTAAGGCAGCACCGAGTGTCCGGCCAGCCACACCGAGGTCTGCGCCGGTGTCATGCAGGTGAACATGCGCTGGATGATGGCGGCATCGGTGGCATTGCGTCCGCCGCCATTGCCCGACATCAGCAGGTCCCCCATCAGGCCGCCCCAGCCTTCGCTGGCGCCTTCGGGCTTGAACGACTGCCAGGTGGACTGCTGGTCGTTGTGCGAAAACAGCTTGGCCGGCTTGCTGGCGGTGGCGCTGGCGTAGTCCAGTTTGCTGGTCGGGCGCGTCAGTGGGCCCACATTGGCCAGCACGCAGGCGCGTCCGGCATTGTGGATCTGCTGCAGCTTGCTCAGCGCCGGGTGCAGCGCGAAGGTGCGACCCGCGTGCACGCTGCGCCCGGCATGGTTGATGGGCAGGACACCGCCCAGCCGCTCGGGCGTCGCGCCGGAGGCGCTGCTCACCGGCGCGACACCCGCTTCCATCAGCGCGATCGAGGTGCTGCCATCCGCGGGGCGCCGGTGGTGGAGGTAGTGCCCCCAGGAGGTGCTGTCCGTGGCCAGCACCATGTTGAAGGCGTCGTTGCCGCCATTGAAGAAAAGACACACCAGGTCATTGTAGCCGCCCCCTGCGCTTTGGGCCGATGCCTGCGTGAGCGTGCCCAGGTTCCAGCCGAAAGGCAGGGCAGCGCCCATGGCGGACATGGAGGCGGCGCGTTGGAGGAAACGGCGACGATCGGGGTGATGAACTTGGCTCACATGGCGCTCCTGGCTCATTGCTGGACCATGAAGTCCGGTGACACGGCCACCAGCAGCACCGCGGCTTGCACCCGTTGACGTTTGTTGGCCTCCGTGGTCCTGGGCATGCCGTCGATGGCCGTGATGGCGGTGGTGCGTGCGGCGGCGCCCAGGGGGTGGCCCAGCATCAGCGTGGCGATGGTGTCGATCAGGTCGGACGGCGTGGCCGCCTTGCCCAGCCAGGGGCTGAAATCGAACTGCACATCGTTGCGCCGTGTGGTGGCATTCCACTCACCCCAGCCGCTCTCCAGGATGTTGCTGACGAAGTTGGCGTAGCCCAGCGCCGTGGTTTCCGTGGCGATCTGTGCTTCGGGCGCAACCAAGCCTTCCGCCGCGATGGCGCTTTGCGGCGGGCGGTAGCCAGGGCGAAAGAAGTTGAACACCGAGGGCGAACGCATCGGGGTCTGGCCCAGGGAACTGGCCGCATCGCTCGTGTCGATGGCCGCGTAATAGGCAGCGCCGCTGGCGGTGTAGCGTTCGCTGGTGTGGGGCAGGGCGCGCAGCAGGTGCGCCATGCGCAGCACGGGCTCGCGCAGCTTGCCGTAGCTGTACAGGCTGGCTGCAGCGGGGTGGCGCGCTTCCTCGTGCAACAGGATGGCCTTGACCACCGCGCGCAAATTGCCGTTGCTTTGCCGGAAGGTGCGGGTGATGTCGGCCACATAGGCGTTGCTGGGGTTGCTCGTCACCAGGCGCTGGATGAGCTGGCGGCTGATGAAGGGCGCGGTGTTGGGGTGCTTGGCCAGGGTGTCGAGTGCCACACGCAAGCTGGCCTCAGGGTCCGGTGTGCCCTGTGCCGCCACAGAGGCGCCCAGGAACTGTTTGGCGCCGGGCTCATGGGTCTGGGTGTAGCCCTGCATCGGGCTGATGTCCTGGATGCTGGGCTCGTAGCATTCGGTCGAGCGCCAGAAGCACTTCCACCACGGTGCGCCCGATTTGGAGGCCGGCCACATCCAGCTGAAGCCGGTGAACACCCGGGCCAATCCCTTGATGTCATTGGCGTTGTAGCTCTCGACCGGTTTGCCGTTGACCAGCTTGGGCTGGGCGCTGTCGTCCAGGTCGTACAGGCCGATGGAGAACAGTTGCATGACTTCGCGGGCGAAGTTTTCGTCGGGCACGCGTCCATTGCCGTCGGCCTTGACATTGGCCATGTGGGAGAGGTACTGCCCCATGGCTGGGTGCATGGCCACCCCTTCGAGCAGGTCACGGTAGGTGCTGCTGGACTTCTGCGTGAGCATGTCCATGTAGCTGGCCACGGTGCGGCCCGTGCCCACGGCGCTGGTGGACACCACGAAAATTTCCGACAGGGCAAAGGCCACGCGGTGACGCAACTGCGCCTGCTCGTCGCGCACGGCATGCGTCCACCACGAATAGACGACGTCTTCGGCGCGCGTGCTGTCGGAGCGGTTCAACGCCGCCGCAGACGCTTCGACCGTCTGCACATGGGTCAGGGCAGGCAGGGCATCGAACTGCTCGTCGATCCATGGGCCGTAGCCAACTTCCTTGAGGCGTGCGACCTGCTTGGGCGTCGGGCCGAAACTCGCCTGCTGCAGAAAGCGGTAGGCCTCGCTGTCATTGGCGGGCTTGGCCGCAGCCTGTTCACGGGTGCTGTTGCTGGACGAATTTCCGCCGCCGCAAGCGCCCAGGCCCAGCATGGCGGCCATCCCGGCCACCATGGCGGCACGCTTCCCCCAGGCCAGGCCGGTGAGGGTGGTGCGGTGCAGCAAGGGTGTGACGAGAGCGGGCAACAACATGGCGAAGCGGTTCGGCGGTGCTGCCGTGACCGAGGACAGATCGGAATGGTTGCCAATCTGCCACGCTCCCCGATGAACGTCCTGCAGCCGGATGCCTCAGGTGTAAGTGCCTGAAACGGTCGCGTCAGAAAGGGGCAGCTGGCGCGACATCCGTCACGCCTGGCCTCGGGTCAAACCAGAGGGGTCTCACCGCCCGCCGCAGGCTCAGAGCAGCGGTGCCAGTGCACGCTCGGCATCGGTCAGGCTGTGGCCGGTGCGTTGCGCCCAGTCTTCCAGTTGGTCGCCACTGATCTTGCCCACGTTGAAGTAGGCCGCCTCCGGGTGCGCCATGTAGAAGCCGCTGACGCTGGCCGCCGGCATCATGGCCAGGCTTTCGGTCAGGTGCATGTGGACCTCGTGGGCGTCCAGCACCTTGAACATGTCGCGCTTGACGGTGTGGTCGGGGCAGGCGGGGTAGCCCGGTGCCGGGCGGATGCCGCGGTACTGCTCCTTGATGAGCTGGGTGTTGTCCAGCACCTCGGCGTCGGCGTAGCCCCAGAACTCCTTGCGCACGCGCTCGTGCATGCGCTCGGCGAAGGCCTCGGCCAGGCGGTCGGCCAGGGCCTTGAGCATGATGGCCGAGTAGTCGTCATGGTGGGCCATGAACTCGGCTTCCTTCTTCTCGATGTTCAGGCCCGCGGTCACGGCGAACATGCCGATGTAGTCGGCCTTGCCGCCTGCCTCCGGTCGCGGGGCCACGAAATCGGCCAGCGAGCGGTTGGGGCGCTTCACCCCGTCCACCACCGGGCGCTCGCCCTGCATGCGCAGCGGGTGCCAGCGCATCAGCTCGGTCGTGCGGGTCTCGTCGGCGTACAGCGCGATGGCATCGTCGTCCACCGTGTTGGCCGGGTACAGGCCGATCACGCCGTTGGCCGTCAGCCACCGGCCTTCGACGATCTTCTTGAGCATGGCCTGGGCATCGGCGAACACGCGCTGTGCTTCCTCGCCCACGACCGCATCTTTCAGGATGGCGGGGTAGGGGCCATGCAGGTCCCAGGTCTGGAAGAACGGCGACCAGTCGATGTAAGGGGCCAGTTCACCCAGGTCGTAGTTCTTGAACACGCGCCGGCCGATGAACTTCGGTGCCTCGGGCGTGTGGGCCGCGAAGTCCACCACCGCCTTGTTGGCGCGGGCCTCGGCCAGCGACACCATCGGCGTGGCCTTCTTGTTGGCGTGCTGTTCGCGCACCTTGGCGTAGTCGGCGTTGAGCTCGGCGATGTAGGCCACCTGACGCTCGTCGCTCAGCAACTCGGAGCACACGCCCACCGAGCGCGAGGCATCGGGCACATAGACCACCGGGCCGCTGTAGTTCGGCGCGATATTC
>CAIQIL010000483.1 GCA_903871865.1 uncultured Burkholderiales bacterium | reverse complement strand
TGTTGCCGCCGTACTTGCTGAAGGCGTGGCGCACTTCGGCCACGGTGCGCACGCGGTTGTCGGTCATGGTGTCCACCATGATGGCAGCGCCGCCGATGCCGTAGCCTTCGTAGCGGATTTCCTCGTAGGTGACGCCATCCAGGTTGCCCGTGGCCTTGTCCACGTTGCGCTTGATGTTGTCGGCCGGCATGTTCGCGGCCTTGGCCTTCTCGATGGCCAGACGCAGGCGCGGGTTCATGTTGACATCGGCCCCGCCAGCACGGGCGGCCACGATGATTTCACGGGTGAGACGGGTCCAGATCTTGCCTCGCTTTTCGTCTTGACGACCCTTGCGATGCTGGATGTTGGCCCATTTGGAATGGCCGGCCATGGTGCGTGCTCCGGAAAGAAAATGTGGGGCGAAATGTGGCGATGGGTCAATGCCGACGCGCACGCTGGTGGCTCACCGGCGCGCGCGCAGCCCCAGGAAAAACCTGGGAGATACTTCGATTTTACCTTCGCGCCGGGTCGTCCCCGCCAATCCCGGCCGCAAACCCCCGCCCGCACCGCTGGCCCAACACCGATTTCAGCGCCCAGGAGACCCCATGACCGACCCCATCCTCCTTGCTGTCCACGGCGAGACCGCCTGCCACCTGCTGCCCGCCCTGGCCAACCGCCATGGCCTCATCACCGGCGCCACCGGCACAGGCAAGACCATCAGCCTGCAAAAGCTGGCCGAAAGCTTCAGCGCCATCGGCGTGCCCGTCTTCATGGCCGACGTCAAGGGCGACCTGACCGGCATCTCGCAAACGGGCAAGGTCAGCGACAAGCTCGCCGGCATCCTCCAGGAACGTGGACTGGACACCCCCACCGCCGTGGCCTGCCCGACCACGCTGTGGGACGTCTTCGGCCAGCAGGGCCACCCGGTGCGCGCCACCATCTCCGACATGGGCCCGCTGCTGCTGGGCCGCATGCTCGATTTGAACGACACGCAACAAGGTGTCTTGCAGTTGGTCTTCAAGGTCGCCGATGACAACGGCCTGCTGCTGCTCGACCTCAAAGACCTGCGCGCCATGCTGCAGCACGTGGGCGACAACGCCAGCCAGTTCACCACCGAGTACGGCAACATCAGCCCGGCCAGCATCGGTGCCATCCAGCGTGGCCTGCTGCAGGTCGATGAGCAAGGCGGAGACCGCTTCTTTGGCGAGCCCATGCTCAACATCGGCGACTTCATGCAGACGGTGGGCGGCAAGGGCGTCGTCAACATCCTGGCGGCCGACAAGCTGATGAACGCGCCGCGCCTGTACGCCACCTTCCTGCTGTGGATGCTGTCGGAGCTGTTCGAGACCCTGCCCGAGGTGGGCGACCTGGACAAGCCCAAGCTGGTGTTCTTCTTCGACGAGGCCCACCTGCTGTTCAAAGACGCGCCCTCCGCGCTGGTCGAGCGCATCGAGCTGGTCGTGCGCCTGGTGCGCTCCAAGGGCGTGGGCGTCTATTTCGTGACGCAGAACCCGCTGGACGTGCCCGACACCGTGCTGGGCCAGCTGGGCAACCGCGTGCAGCACGCCCTGCGCGCCTTCACGCCGCGCGACCAGAAGGCCGTCAAGGCCGCGGCCGAGACGATGCGCGCCAACCCGGGTCTGGACATCGCCACGGTCATCACCGAGCTGGGCGTGGGCGAGGCCCTGGTCAGCATGCTGGATGAGAAGGGCCGCCCGGCCATCACCGAGCGCGTCTTCATCCTGCCGCCGGGCAGCCAGATCGGACCGATCACGGCCGAGCAGCGCCAGCAGCTGCTGAAAGACTCGCTGGTGTCGGGCGTGTACGAGCAGACGGTGGACCGTGAATCGGCCTACGAGAAGCTCAAGGGCCGTGCCGCGGCCTCACCGACATCGGCCCCGACGGCTGCGGGCGGTGCGCGCTCCATGCGCGAGGAAGCCGCCGATGCGCTGCGCGGCGGTGCAGGCGATGCCGCTGCGGGTGCCGCCACGGCAGGCGCTGGAGGCTGGTTGGGCGACATGGCCGGCGACCTGCTGAAAAGCAATGGCCGCAAGGACTCCATCCTGGAGACGGTCGCCAAGTCGGCGGCACGCACGATCGGCTCGACCGTGGGCCGCGAGATCATCCGCGGCGTGCTGGGCTCCATCCTCGGCGGCAGCACCAGCCGCCGCCGCTGATCAGACGGCCCAGCGCAGGCTCGGTTGCGAGCTCAGTCGTCGCGTCCCCAGGCATAGCGGTCGTCGCGGCGGCCCTCCCAACGACCCTCACGGCGGCCATCGCCGTGGCCGTTGCGGTAGCCCTCTCGGCGGTCATCGCGCCAGCCATAACGGCCTTCATCGTGGCGGTGACCCCAAGCCCAACGCGGCGGGCAACGGCGGTACTCGGGCTCGCGCTGGACGTACACCGGTTGCGGCGCGTACACAGGCTGGGGCACATACACCGGCTGGGGCGCGTACACCACCGGCGGGGCGATCACCACCTGCGCGGGCCCGTACAGGCCCCGTGGCGTGTTGGAGAAGGTCGTGCCGACACGGCCTGCGCCCTGGATGGGGGCGTCCACATTGACCGCCCAGAACACGCCCTGGCCTGCCTGGGCCGCGCCTGGCGCCGCCAGCAGAGACGCCGTCAGGGCCGCCAACGTGGCCAAGCCAGCCAGTCGGGAAGTGGTTCGTGCGAGGGGTGTGTGCATGTCAGTTCTCCTGTATGCACACAACGGCTGGGCGTCACACCCGGCTGACAGCCTTTTGTAAATCTGTGTCAGCCAATTGTGTTCAATGGTTGTGGCCGTCACTGCGGGCGATGGCCAGCAGCCGCCCGACTTCCTCGCTGTGCACGCGCACATTGCGGCGGTGCCACAGCCCGATCATGCACATGCTCACGGCCACGAAGCAGCCAAAGGCCGTGATGGCCCCGTAGGCGGTCAGGCCGCTGCCCGTCAACCAGCTGTAGCCAAAGCCCAGCAGCAGGATGCAGGCTTGCTCATTGAAATTCTGCACCGCGATGGAACGCCCTGCGCCCATCAGGTTGTGACCGCGGTGCTGCAGCAGCGCGTTCATGGGCACCACCAGGAAGCCCCCCAGGCCACCCAGCAAGATCAGGAAGGGCACGGCCACGACGATGTTGTCCAGCACGTTCATGCCCAGCACCAGCACACCCATGGCCACACCCAGGGGAATGACCCGGGTCGCCTGGTCCAGCCGCATCTTGGCCGAGGCCACCACAGCGCCCACCGCCGTGCCAATGGCCACCACACCGACCAATGCCGAGGCCTTGGTGGTGTCATAGCCCAGCGCCACGGCCGCCCACGCGAGCACGATGTAGCGCAGGTTGCCCGACACGCCCCAGAACAGGGTGGTGGTGGTCAGCGAGATCTGGCCCAGCTTGTCGCGCCACAGCCGCGAGTTGCACGACATGAAATCCTTGAGCAACAGCACCGGGTGGCCCACGAAGGCCTGCAGCGGCGTGTCGGTGCGGGGAATGCGCAGGTTGAAGCCCGCCGCCAGCACGTACAGCGACACCAGGGTGGCGATGGCCGCTTCGGGCGGCGAGTCGATGCCGGTGTCAAAGCCTGGCAGGTCCAGCGCCAGCAGCATCGGCGAAATGGTGTGGCCCATCAGTTGTCCGCCCAGCACCACGCCAAAGATGATGGAGGTGATGGTCAGGCCTTCGATCCAGCCATTGGCCTTGACCAATTGGGACGGCGGCAGCAACTCGGTGAGGATGCCGTACTTGGCCGGCGAGTAGGCTGCCGCGCCCAAGCCCACCACGGCATAGGCCAGCAGGGGGTGCAGGCCGAACAGCATCAGCAGGCAACCCAGCACCTTGATGCTGTTGGAGAGGAACATGACCTTGCCTTTGGGCAAGGCATCGGCGAAGGCGCCCACAAAAGGCGCCAGCACCACGTAGAACAGCGCGAACATCGGCACCAGGGCCGCGCGTTGCCACTCAGGGGCGCCATCGGACTTGAGCAACTCGACCGCCGCCACGAACAGCGCGTTGTCTGCCAGCGAGCTGCAGAACTGCGCCGCCATGATCGTGAAAAAACCTTTTTTCATGCGCGAGCGGTGTAGGTCGTCGAGGCTGGGGATCGCAGGTTATAGCACGCCACCCCAGTGGCGCGTGGCGCGCATCCCGCCGGCAGCCCTGCCCCATGCACGATCAGGGGGCGTCTCGCACCCGGGTGGCAAAATGCGGCCATGCCCCGCCCGCTTGAAGCCCTGGTCCACCTCGACGCCCTGCAACACAACCTGGCACGCGCCCGTGCCTGCGCCCCGGACGCCCAGGTCTGGGCGGTGGTCAAGGCCAATGCCTATGGCCACGGCCTGGTGCGCGCCTTCGAAGGCCTGCGCGCCGCCGACGGCTTCGCCCTGCTGGACATCGCCGAGGCGCGCAAGCTGCGTGAACTCGACTGGCGCGGCCCCATCCTGCTGCTGGAAGGCGTGTTCGATGCGCGCGACCTGGAGTCCTGCTCGCGCCTGGGCCTGTGGCATGTGGTGCACTGCGAGCAGCAGATCGACTGGCTCGCCCAGCACAAGACAGAATGGCCCCACCGCGTGTTCCTGAAAATGAACACCGGCATGAACCGCCTGGGCTTCACGCCCCAGGCCTTCCGCAACGCCTGGCTGCGCCTGAGCGCCCTGCCCCAGGTGGACGAGGTGTCTTTCATCACGCACTTCTCGGACGCCGACAGCGACAAGGGCATCGCCCAGCAGGCCGACATCTTCCTGACCCACACAGCCGACCTCAGCGGCGAGCGCAGCCTGTGCAACAGCGCGGCCACGCTGCGCCATGCCCATGACCCGAAAGTGCGCGGCGACTGGGTGCGCCCCGGCGTGATGCTGTACGGCGCCTCGCCCGACCACCCCGAGCACGATGCCACCCACTGGCAACTGCGGCCGGCCATGACCCTGCGCTCCAAGCTGATCGGCGTCCAGCACCTGCAAGCGGGTGACACGGTGGGCTACGGCAGCCGCTTCACGGCCGAGCAGGCCATGCGCATCGGCGTGGTGGCCTGCGGTTATGCCGACGGCTACCCGCGCCACGCACCCACAGGCACACCGGTGCTGGTCGATGGCCAGCGCACGCGTATCGTCGGGCGGGTGTCCATGGACATGGTCACGGTGGACCTGAGCGCGTTGCCGCAAGCCCAGATCGGCACCGAGGTCACGCTGTGGGGGCAAGGTCCGCACGGCAGCCTGCTGTCGATCGACGAGGTCGCCCTGCACGCCGGCACCATCGGCTACGAGCTGATGTGCGCGCTGTCGCCGCGCGTGCCTGTGCTGGCGGTGGGTGGCGACCACGGCTTGCCCGGCCCGGCACACAGCGCAACGCATGGCACGGCACCTGCATCTGCCCCCTGACCTTTTCACCCGACACCGCTCCCCATGGAACTCGACCACCAACGCCACCAGCTGCACATGACCGTGCTCATGACGCCGGACATGGCCAATTTCTCCGGCAATGTGCACGGCGGCACCATCCTCAAGCTGCTCGACCAGGTGGCCTACGCCTGCGCCAGCCGCTATGCCGGCTGCTACGTCGTGACCCTGTCGGTGGACCAGGTCACCTTCCGCCAGCCCATCCACGTGGGCGAGCTGGTCACCTTCCTCGCGTCGGTGAACTACACAGGCACCTCGTCGATGGAGATCGGCATCAAGGTGGTGGCCGAGAACATCCGCACGCAGGTGGTGCGCCACGCCAACAGCTGCTTCTTCACCATGGTGGCGGTGGACGACAACGCCAAGCCCCAGGCCGTGACGCCACTGGCCCCCCACACCCCCGACGAGCACCGCCGCTTTGCTGCGGCCAAGCTGCGCCGCCAGCTGCGCCAGGAACTGGACCAGCGCTTCCGCGCCATCCAGTCGGGCCAGGCCGCCGCGAACTGAGCGCCCAGGCAGCCCCATGGCCAAAGACAAAACCATCTACACCTGCCAGGAATGCGGCGGCACCAGCCCCAAGTGGCTGGGCAAGTGCCCGAGCTGCAATGCCTGGAACACGCTAGAGGAAACGCGGGCCGAACCCGTGAGCCCAGGCAAGAACCGCATGCAGGCCCTGGCCCGTGGCCTGAACGCGGCCCAGCCGGTGACCACCCTGGCCGACATCGAAGCGGCCGACGTGGCCCGCACGCCCACCGGCATCGACGAGCTGGACCGCGTGCTGGGTGGCGGCATCGTGGCCGGCGGCGTGGTGCTGATCGGTGGCGACCCGGGCATCGGCAAATCGACCTTGCTGCTGCAGGCGCTCGATGCGCTGTCGCGGCAGATGAAGGTGCTGTACGTGACCGGCGAAGAGAGCGGCGCCCAGGTGGCCATGCGGGCGCACCGCCTGGGACTGGACGGATCGCAGGTGCGCGTGCAGGCGGAAATCCAGCTGGAAAACATCCTCGCCACCCTGGAGGCCGAACAACCCGCCTTCTGCGTGATCGACTCCATCCAGACGCTGTTCTCGGACCAGCTCAGCTCGGCGCCAGGCTCGGTGGCGCAGGTGCGCGAGTGCGCCGCCCACCTGACGCGCACGGCCAAGGCCAGTGGCTGCACCGTCGTGCTGGTGGGCCACGTGACCAAGGAAGGCGCATTGGCCGGCCCGCGCGTGCTGGAGCACATCGTGGACACGGTGCTGTACTTCGAGGGTGACACGCACAGCAGCTTCCGCTTGGTGCGCGCCATCAAAAACCGCTTTGGCGCCGTCAACGAAATTGGCGTCTTCGCCATGACGGACAAGGGCCTCAAGGGCGTGAGCAACCCGAGCGCCATCTTCCTGTCCACGCACAGCGAACCGGTGCCGGGGTCCTGCGTGCTGGTGACATTGGAAGGCACGCGACCGCTGCTGGTGGAGATCCAGGCCTTGGTCGATTCGGGTGGCCCCAGCCCGCGTCGCCTGAGCGTCGGCCTGGAGCGCGACCGCCTGGCCATGCTGCTGGCCGTGCTGCACCGCCACGCGGGCATGGCCTGTTTCGATCAGGACGTGTTCGTCAACGCGGTGGGCGGCGTGCGCATCAGCGAGCCCGCGGCCGACCTGGCCGTGCTGCTGGCCATCCAGAGCAGCCTGCGCGCACGGCCCTTGCCCAAGGGTTTCATCGCCTTCGGTGAAGTGGGCCTGGCCGGCGAGGTGCGCCCTGCCCCGCGCGGTCAGGAACGCCTGAAGGAAGCCGCCAAGCTGGGCTTCACCGTGGCCGTGGTGCCCAAGGCCAATGCGCCCAAGAAGCCCATCGAGGGCCTGACCATCCACACGGTGGACCGCGTCGAAGAGGCCATCCACCTGGTGCGCGAACTCTGAGCCTGGCCAGACAGGGCTGCAGGCCTCGGTGCGGGGTCAGCGCCTGATGGCTTGGCGCAGGTTCAGCCCCGACGCCATCAGCGCGCCAAAGTACACCACGCCCGCAGCCACCAGGCAGCCGGCCATCGCGCCGATGCGCCACAGCGGCTGCGCCCGCATGCCCACCCAATCGAGCTGGGTGCTGGCCAGCCACAGGCCCACGCCAAGCAAGGCCGTGGCGCCAACCACGCGCACGCCGAACAGCCACCACCCCGGCGACGGCGTGTAGCGCCCGGCACGGCGCAAGCCCACCAGCAGCCAGGCGGAGTTCACCATCGAGCCCAGGCCGATGGACAGGGCCAGCCCCGCGTGCCCCAGCCAGGGCACGAAGACGGCGTTCATGGCCTGCGTGATGAACAGCACGGCGATGCCAATGCGCACCGGCGTGCGGATGTCCTGCGTGGCGTAGAAGCCAGGCGCCAGCACCTTCACGCCCACAAGGCCCATCAGTCCGACGCCGTAGCACGACAGGGCCAGCACCGTTTGCTGCACATCGTTGGGGCTGAATCGACCGTAGTGGTACAGCACGGCCACCAAGGGCTTGGCAAACACCAGCAAGGCCACGGCGCTGGGCAAGGCCAGCAGGACCACGAGGCGCAGCCCCCAGTCCAGCAGATCGGAAAACTGC
>CAIQIL010000482.1 GCA_903871865.1 uncultured Burkholderiales bacterium | reverse complement strand
TGCACCTTGTCCTTGTTGATGAAGCGCGCCGCCAGCACGCGACCGGCCACATTGCCCCAGGTCACCGGCTCGCCATCGGCCAGCAGGGCGTCGTACAGCACACTGAAGGCATCGCCCTTGCGCAGTTCGCGGCGGAAGTCGATGTCGGTGCCGAAGATTTCCGCCAGCTGGTTGGTGATGCCGTCGGGCAGGTGCGCATCGTCGGCCGCGGCGTACAGCGAGGACTGGATGGTGCCCGAGCCCATCTGTGGGCGGCGGTCCAGCGGCGCGACTTCCTTGCGCACCACGAAGCGCGTGTGGCCTGCGCCGTCCTGGCGCTCGATGGTCAGGCGGGTGAAATGGGTGTCGATGTCGCTGGTGGTGTCGGCCGGGCCGCGCACGATCAGCTGACGAAGCCGACCATCTTCCACCGTGGCCTTGACCGATTTGCCGATGCGGCCTTGCAGCAAGGTGGCCGCCAGCGGATCGTTGCGGATGAAGGCGGCGGCCTCGGCATCGTCCACGCCCAGGCGTGCCAGCAAGCTGTCAGCGGTATCGGCCGAGCGGGTGACGTCGCTGCGGAACAGCGCCAGCGATTGCAGGTCCAGCCGTTCGACTTGCTCGGGCAATGCCTCGGGCGTGACCGGCTGGGTGATCTGGGTGATGAGCGGGGGCGCCACATCCGGCAGCACGGACAGCGGTGCGACACCGAAAGCGGTGACGGCCGAGCCAGCCAGCAGGGTCAGCACGGCAACGCTGACGCGGCGAGGATGACGGTGTGCGGCGGACTGGAGGTCTTCAGCGATTTGTGCGAGCCGTGCGAACGAGAAAGCCTGGTTCAAAACGTGTGTTCCTGTCTGGAGCCGCTGCTGCTGCGCGTCACCTAAAATCTGCCCTCGCCCGTGCGCAATGTCTGTGTCGGGCGCCATGCAAGCTGCGAAGTATAGCGGCGGCTCCTGCCCCTACCGCATGCTGATTTTCACCTGTTGGCCCACCATGTCTCCATCCGAAAAAGCACCTGAAACCCTGGCTGATGCCGCCCCAGCCCAGCACCCCGTCACCGACCGCGTGCGCGAGGCCCTGGCCATCACGCAGCGCGGCGTGGACGAGCTGCTGCCCGAGGCCGAATGGGTGCGCAAGCTGGCACGCTCCGAAGCGACCGGCGTGCCCTTGCGGATCAAGCTGGGCCTGGACCCCACCGCGCCGGACATCCACCTCGGTCACACCGTCGTGCTGAACAAACTGCGCCAACTCCAGGATATCGGCCACCAGGTGATTTTCTTGATCGGGGATTTCACCTCGCTGATCGGCGACCCGTCCGGCCGCAACACCACCCGCCCGCCGCTCACGCCGGAACAGGTCAAGGCCAACGCCGAAACCTATTACAAGCAGGCCAGCCTGGTCCTCGACCCGGCCAAAACCGAGATCCGCTACAACAGCGAGTGGTGCGACGCCTTGGGCTCGCGCGGCATGATCCAGCTCGCCAGCCGCTACACCGTGGCCCGGATGATGGAGCGCAACGACTTCCACGACCGCTTCCACGCAGGCACCTCCATCAGCGTCCACGAATTCCTCTACCCGCTGATGCAGGGCTACGACTCGGTCGCGCTGAAATCCGACCTGGAGCTCGGCGGCACC
>CAIQIL010000481.1 GCA_903871865.1 uncultured Burkholderiales bacterium | reverse complement strand
CACGCCCGACGCCCTGGAAAAAGCCCTGACCGCGCTGCGCCCCGTCGCCCCCGCCCGAGGGGGCCAGCTCTGGTGCGTGTTTGGCTGTGGCGGTGACCGCGACCCGATCAAGCGCCCGCTCATGGGCGCCACCGCCGACCGCCACGCCGACCACGTGGTGCTGACCAGCGACAACCCGCGCAGCGAAGCGCCATGCTTCATCCTCTCGCAGATCCTGGCCGGCGTGCCGGGCCGCGACGAGGTGGCCGTCATCGAAGACCGCCGCGAAGCCATCGCGCATGCCATCGGGCAAGCCGGTGTGCACGACGTCATCTTGCTGGCCGGCAAGGGCCACGAAGCCACGCAAGAGGTGGGCGGCGTGAAAACGCTGTTCTCCGACCTGGACGAGGCCGACGCGGCCTTGCGCGCACGGGCTTTGTCCGATGCCGCCTCGCAAGGAGGTGCCGCATGAGCCCCACGACGACGCCCATGACGATGACGACCCTGCGCCAGGCCCACGCCCTGCTGCCCGGTTCGGTGCTGCATGGCGACCCGGCCACGCCGATCGCCCGTGTGCACACCGACACCCGCACGCTGCAAGCCGGTGACCTCTTCCTGGCGCTGTGTGGCGAACGCTTCGACGCGCACGACTTCCTGCCCCAGGCGGCGCAGTCGGGCGCGGTGGCCGTCATCGGGCAGCGTGGTGTGGCCGCGTCCGGCCTGCCGGGCCTGACCGTGTCCGACACCCGCGCGGCCCTGGGCTGGCTGGCGTCGGGCTGGCGCACGCGCTTCGACATCCCGCTGGTGGCCGTCACGGGCAGCAATGGCAAGACCACGGTCACGCAGATGGTGGCGTCCATCCTGCGCGCCTGGATGGCGTCGCAAGGCGATGCCGATGCGGCCCTGGCCACGGCCGGCAATTTCAACAACGACATCGGCGTGCCCCTGACCCTGCTGCGTTTGCGCGAAGGTGTTCACCGCTGTGCCGTGGTCGAGCTGGGCATGAACCACCCCGGTGAGATCGCGCAACTGGCCGCCATGGCCGCGCCCACCGTGGCCCTGGTGAACAACGCCCAGCGCGAACACCAGGAGTTCATGCACACGGTCGAGGCCGTGGCCCGCGAGAACGGTGCCGTGCTGCAGTCGCTGTCGCGCAATGGCGTGGCCGTCTTCCCGGCCGACGATGCCCACACCCCGATCTGGCGCGCGCTGGCCAACGGCTGCCGCGTGATCGACTTCGCCACCGAAGGCGTTGCGGGGGTCACGGGCAGCGCCACCTGGCAAGCCGCGCCCACGCCGCACTGGCAAATCACCCTGCGCACGCCGCAGGGCGAGGCCGATGTCGCCCTGGCCATGGCTGGTCAACACAATGTGCGCAACGCCCTGGCCGCCACCGCGGCGGCCCTGGGCGCAGGCGTGCCCCTGGCCGCCATCGCCGCTGGCCTGCAGGCCTTCGAGCCGGTCAAAGGTCGCTCGCAACTGCGCCAGGCCAGCCTGCGTGGCCTGGCCGTCACCCTGGTCGACGACAGCTACAACGCCAACCCCGACTCGGTGCGCGCCGCCATCGACATGCTCGCTGGCCTGCCAGGCCCGCACTGGCTGGTGCTGGGCGACATGGGCGAGGTCGGTGACCAGGGCCCCGCTTTCCACGAGGAGGTGGGCGCCTACGCCGCCGAGCGCGGCATCGAACACTTTTGGACGGCAGGTGCGCTGTGCGCCCATGCCAGCCATGCAGCACAGGCAAAAACTGCCCGCCCACAAGGCGAGGCCAACGCGCCGTCCGTCCGCCATTTCGACAGCGCCGCCGACATCGTCGCGGCCCTGTCCCAGCCCGATGCGGTGCCGTCTGCCGCGTCCATCCTGGTCAAAGGTTCTCGCTTCATGAAGATGGAACAAGTCGTCGCCACCCTCACCGGAGGTGCCCATGCTGCCTAGTCTGGCGTCGTGGCTGCAAGGGCTGCACCCCGAGTGGGGCTTTCTGCGCGTCTTCCAGTACCTCACCTTCCGCTCGGTGATGGCGGCCATGACGGCGCTGCTCATCGGCTTGCTGCTGGGGCCCTGGGTGATCCGCAAGCTCACCGAGCTGAAGATCGGCCAGCCCATCCGTGAGTACGCGATGGCCAGCCACCTCAGCAAGCGCGGCACGCCGACCATGGGCGGTGCGCTCATCCTGCTGGCCATCGGCCTGTCCACGCTGCTGTGGTTCGACTGGTCCAACCGCTTCGTGTGGATCGTGATGATCGTCACCACTGGCTTCGGCTTGATCGGCTGGAGCGACGACTGGCGCAAGGTGGTCAACAAAGACCCCGAAGGCATGCCCTCGCGCGAGAAGTATTTCTGGCAGAGCGTCATCGGCCTGATCGCGGCCATCTACCTGGCCTTCAGCGTGTCAGAGACGAACAACCTGCGCGTCGTCGAGCTGTTCTTCCGCTGGATCGCCTCGGGCTTTTCCAACGACCTGCCCCCGAAGGCCGACCTGATCGTGCCCTTCTTCAAGACGGTGAGCTACCCGCTGGGCGTGTGGGGCTTCATGCTGCTGACCTACATCGTCATCGTGGGCACGAGCAACGCGGTGAACCTGACCGACGGCCTCGATGGCCTGGCCATCATGCCGGCCGTGATGGTGTCGGCCTCGCTGGGCATCTTCTGCTACGTCACGGGCAACGCCGTGTTCGCCAAGTACCTGCTGCTGCCGCACATCCCCGGCGCGGGCGAGTTGCTGGTGTTCTGCGCGGCCATGGCGGGCGCGGGCCTGGCCTTCCTGTGGTTCAACGCCTACCCGGCGCAGGTCTTCATGGGTGACGTCGGTGCGCTGGCCCTCGGTGGGGCCTTGGGCACCATCGCCGTCATCGTGCGCCAGGAAATCGTGCTGTCCATCATGGGCGGCGTCTTCGTGCTGGAAGCCCT
>CAIQIL010000480.1 GCA_903871865.1 uncultured Burkholderiales bacterium | reverse complement strand
GAGCTATATGCCGCTCTTCGTCGTGCTGCGCCCGGGGCTGACGCTGGATGACGCCCTGCAGCGCAGAATTGCGGACGCCATCAAGTCCGCACTAAGCCCGCGCTTTGTGCCCAATGCCATCTTCCAGGTGGCCGAGGTTCCGCGCACGCTGTCGGGCAAGAAGCAGGAGGTGCCCATCAAGAAGCTCTTCCTGGGGCAACCGCTGGAGCGCGTCGTCAACCGCGACGCGATGGCCAACCCGCAATGCCTGCCTTGGTACGAAGCTCAGGCGCGTGCGCATGCCGATGCGCATGCCGATGCACCTGGCTTGTCCGGGTGATGTGCGTCAAGCGGACACCGACAGCGAGGCCCACAGGTGGGCCGCGGCCAGGGCACGCCAGGGCGACAAAGGCGCGAGCCAGGCTTCGGCCGCCTGCGGTGTGACCGTCAGAGGCTGCCATGGCGTGTTGGACGAGCCTGGATCTCGCGCAAGCAACGCCCCCAGCGCCCGCCGCACGGCCACGTCGCCATGCAGGGAGCCGTCCAGCCAGCCGAAGCCGCGCATCAAGGCGTAGCTCACCGTCCAGGGGCCGATGCCTTTGATGGCCAGCAGTTGGGCGGCGATGCCGCTGGGGCCATCGCGCTGCCCGCTGCCCAGACCGCCGTCCAGACCGCCGTCCAGCGGCAGTGCGCCGCCTTGCACGGCCTCTGACACCGCCAACAAGGTGCGCGCCTTGCTGGCGGTGAAGCCCGCTGCACGCAGGGCTGCCTCGCCCAAGGCCAGCAACTGGGCGGCCTGCGGGTGGCACAGGCTGCCGCTGCGGTGGCGGATGCCGCAGGCCTCGATCATGCGGCGGCGGATGGCCACCGCGGCCTGCACGCTGATCTGCTGGCCGGTGATGGCCCAGCTCAGGGCCTCGAAGGGCGTGGCCGTGACCGGTACGCGCAGGCCGCTTTGGCGCGCCAGCACGCGGCCGAGCTCTGGGTGATGCCGGTGCGTTTGCTCGAAGCCATCGACGTCCTGGTCCAGGCCCAGCATGCGCTGCACCATGGCTTCGAAGCGCGGCTGAGCGGCACCTTCATCCACATCCACATCCACATCGAGCGTCGCATCGACGCCGCCCTCCTCGAAGCTCAGGCTGAGCAGCGCGGGCGCGCCTTGCCAGACCAGGCCTTTGTCCAGGCGCGATGCCGTGACCCGCTCGGCCAGGGCGTGCGGATCGCGCCCGTGGAAGGCCAGCACGTCTTGGCGGCGGAAGTTCGCGGGCAGGCTGACGCGGTGCACGGCCATCGTCATGGGCGCCGGGTGTCCGCCATGGCCGTGGCCTGATCGGCTTCCCGCACCAGCAGCGCCTGCTTGCGCGCCACGCCCCAGCGGTAGCCGGACAGGTCACCGTTGAGCCGCACCACGCGGTGGCAGGGGATGGCCACGGCCAGGGTGTTCGAGGCACAGGCCCGCGCCACGGCCCGCACAGATGTGGGCGAGCCGATGCGTTCGGCCAGCTCGGTGTAGCTCACGGTCTGACCGGGCGGGATGTTGCGCAGCGCCTGCCACACGCGTTGCTGGAAGGCCGTGCCGCGCACGTCCAGGGGCAGGCTGTGCGACTGCGCGGGCATCTCCACCAGCCCGATCACCTGGGCCACCAGGCGCTCGAAGTCGGCGTCTGCGCCAACCAGCTCGGCCTGCGGGAAGCGGTCCTGCAGCGCGCGGGTGAGGGCGTCGGCATCGTCGCCCAAAGAAATGGCGCACACGCCCAGGGCGCTGGCCGCCACCAGCACCGCGCCCAGCGAGCACTGCGCCACCGCGAAATGGATGACCGCGTCCTTGCCGCCGCCACGGAAGGCCGTGGGCGTCATGCCCAGGCGCTGTCGGGCGCCTTCGTAGAAGCGGCTGGGCGCCTGGAAGCCGGCGTCGTGCAAGGCTTCGGTGACGCGCCGGCCGGCGTCCAGGGCCTCGCGCACCTTGCGGGCGCGGTGGGCGTCGGCATAGGCCTTGGGCGTGACGCCGGTGAGGGCCTTGAAGATGCGGTGGAGGTGGTGCGGGCTCATTTGCGCCTGCGCAGCCAGTTCGTCCAGCGAGGGCGGCTGCTCGGCGGCCTCGATGTGCCGGCACAGTGCGGCCACGAGCGAGGCGTGGCGGTGCGCAGGTGCCAGCTCGGCGGACGAGGCAAGCGGCAGAGCGGGCGTCGAGGCGGAGGGCAATCGGGCGGGCATGGCGGTGACTCTAGCCCGATCACGGGGGGCTGGCCTCCCGACTCTTGCGATCCTGGTGGTGGTCTTGGTGGCGCTGGCAGCAGGTCCGCACTGTGGCCGGGTCGGTCACGCGTCAGTGCACCAGGGTCTTGACCAACTGCCCCACCTTGGGCTCGGCGATGTGGTCTGTGCCATCGGCGCTGTCCTGGCCGTAGGCGCTGTTCATCAGGCGCAGTTGCCCCTCGGCCTGGGTTGCCGGCATGAAGGAGGCCAAAACAGAGCCGCGCGCAAGTTCCGCAAAGCCGCCCTTGGGGAAGGGCACGGCCTTGATCACCCAGGGCTTGGCGAGCTCGCGGTCGGCCGGTGTGATCGCCCGGAAGGAGGCCTCGGCCTCGCGCAGCGGCGTGTCGGCCCGCTGCAGTGCGGCGGCGTCGCGGCCCACATGGCGCAGCAGGTAGCGGCGTGACAGGGGCCCATCGACCAGGGTCAGGTGCACGGCAGCCGCCGCGCCCTGCGCATTGCGCACCACGCCATCGAAATGCGTGGCTGGCAGGCCGTGCAGGCTGCGCTTGTCCAGCTTGCCTTCCACGCGGTTCTGGTTGGCCTTGAGCAACTGGCGAAGCAGGTCTTCGTGCGAGCCCTGGGCGCTGGGTGGCAACACCGTCACGACCAGGCCCGCATCACCCGCGGCATTGACAAGGGTGATGGCATCGCTGCCATTGCGCACCCGCCAGCCCGGAGGCGCGGTCAGGGCCATGCCCAGGCTTTCGTGCACGAAATGCGGGCCGCGCACCACGCCTTCCTCGCGGCTGTCGCCAAACACCATGCCCTCGACCGTTTGCAGGTAGCGGGCGCGGCCATCGTCGTCGTAGTGCGTTGGCGGTGTCTGGTACTGCAGCGCGATGGTGCGGATGTCCGCGAGGCGCTGCGCGTTGCTGGGGTGGGACGCCAGCCAGTTGTTGCCCGATGGCGCCTGGCGGCCCTCGGCGCGGGCGGTGTCTGCAGCGAACTGCTCCTGGCTTTTGAGCACCTGGATGACGTCCACCATGTTGCGCGGGTTGTAGTGGTTGCGCGCCAGGTACTCGGCACCAAGCTCGTCGGCCTGGGACTCCTGCTCGCGGCTGTAGGACGCGATGTAGCCCGCCGCGGCGGACTGCGAGACTTGGCCCGCGAGGTCGGTGGCGCCACGCACGCCGGCACCCTCCAGCACCACGCCCAGCACCGTGGCCGCCAGCACACCCAGCCCGGCGTCTTGCTGGCGTGTCGCACG
>CAIQIL010000479.1 GCA_903871865.1 uncultured Burkholderiales bacterium | reverse complement strand
CGGCCTTGACCTCGCCCTGCTCGGCTTCGCGGCGGCCTTCCAGTCGGGTGGCGGCAGCGGTGTCGCCACGGCGGACGGCGGCGTCCTCGCGGCGCTGCAGGCGGTCGCGCTGGGCGCGGTCACCGGCCAGCTCGCGGCGGTCCTGGTTCAGGTCGCGCTGGTCGGCGCGGATGTCGCGGTTGTCCTGGCGCACGGCAGCGGCAGCAGGCACGGCCGGCGTTGCGGGCGTGGCCGGGGTGGCGCCCTGGGCCCACACGGGGGCCGTGGCGGTGGCGCTCAGGGCCAGCAACAGGGAGGCGGTCAGCAGGCGGGTCTTCATGGTGTGTTCCTTCTTGGAGGTCATGAGGTGAGAGCGTGGGGTTCTGCTTCGTTCAAGGTCAGCAGCGTGTGTCGCTGCCTGATGAATCAACGGCCCCACCGCCCCGTTCGCCGACGCCCGCTCTGTAAAGAAAGATGATGTCAGCGCCGCACCGTGCTGGCGTCCTGCCCGAACAGCACGCTGCGCGATTGCGCGTTGACCGAAGGCGCGTTGCCCGGGTTGACCTCCTCGGCGCGGGCGTAGGCACGCTGCGTGGCCGGGCGGGCGGCGATGGCCTGGAACCAGCGCTGCAGGTGCGGGAAGTCGGCGAGGTTTTGCTGCTGGCGCTCGTGCGGCACGATCCAGGGGTAGCAGGCCATGTCGGCGATGGAGTAGCCCCCGGCGATGAACTCGCGCTCGGCCAGTTGCTTGTTGAGCACGGCGTAGAGGCGCGCGGTTTCCTTGACGTAGCGCTCGATGGCGTAGGGGATCTTCTCGGGCGCGTACTGGCTGAAATGGTGGTTCTGGCCGGCCATGGGGCCCAGGCCGCCCATCTGCCAGAACAGCCATTGCAGCGCCTCGTTGCGGCCGCGCAGGTCGGCGGGGATGAAGCGGGCGGTCTTGTCGGCCAGGTAGAGCAGGATGGCGCCGGACTCGAACAGGCTCAGAGGGGCGCCGCCATCGGCCGGGGCGTGGTCGACGATGGCCGGGATGCGGTTGTTCGGTGCGATCTTCAGGAAGTCGGGCTGGAACTGCGCGCCTTGGCCGATGTGGACGGGCACGATGCGGTAAGGCAGTTCGGCCTCTTCCAGGAACATCGTGACCTTGTGGCCGTTGGGGGTGGTCCAGTAGTGCAGGTCGATCATGCGGGGCTCCTTGGTTTGCCGCGGGTGGGACAGTGCGATGTGGTCATCATCCGGCAAACCAGCAGGGACACCGCCAGCGCGTGCGAAGGCCGCATGCCGTGCAAGGCTTCGCCAACTGTGTCATGGACAATGGCCGCATGAACACCGCGCCCCACCCCTCAGACGCCTCCGACCTCGCCCCCCTGCCCGCTTTGCCGATGGGCCTGTACGTGCACCACAAGGGCGGCCGCTACGAGGTGCTGGGCGTGGCGCGGCACAGCGAAACGCACGAGGCCTTGGTGGTGTACCGACCGCTGTACGGCGAGGGCGCGCTGTGGGTGCGACCCTTCGCGATGTTCACGGAAGACGTGGTGACCGACGGCGTGCGCCAGCCGCGCTTCAGGTGGATGGCGACGGAGGCGAGCGCTGCGCCAGCGGCGCCTCGATGACGATGTTCACGGCCTCGCCGGTCTCGCCGACATCGGTGCCAGGCAGGGCCACACAGGGCAGGATCTCGCCGGCCTCGCGCTCGTCGGGGCTGAGGCCGGGCCAGTCGATGCGGTAGCGCACCGCGCCCGACAGCATCTGGCAGCGGCAGGCGCGGCAGGTGCCGTTGCGGCACGAGCGCGGCAGGCTCACACCCGCGGCCAAGGCGGCCTCCAGCAGGCTTTGTCCCGGCGCCACGGGCACGGTCGCGCCCAGGGGCAGGATGGTGAGCGTGGTGGCGGGCGTCATCGGCGCATCAAGGCGGGCATGCACCCAGGCAGCCATGGACAAGCCGCCCGCACCCTCACTTGGCGGCGGGCGTTGGCTCTGCCGGAGCGTCGTCCTTCGTCGCTGCCTTGACGCCGGCAGCGGCCACATCGACCGTGGTCTCGACCACCGTGGCCGTGACCTTGACGGCGGTGGCGGCCACGCTCACGGCGGCATCTGCGACGGTGACGATGGCGCAACCGGACAGCAGCCACGACGCCCCGGACAGCAGCACACAGGTGCGGGCAAGGCGTGCGACAGCGCGGAAGGACACAGCGGGCATCAGGCGGACTCGGTGAAATCGAACAAGGGCAGGGACTCGTGGGCCGTCAGCGGGTCGTTGGCGTGCGAAGCGGCATCGGCGGATGGGCCGTCACCCACGAGCAGAGACGCCATTTTCACGCCAATCAGGCGCAGGCGGCGGTCCAGGGGCACGGTTTTCAGGCAACGCCCGGCCCACAGGCGGATCTCGGCGGCATCGCGCGTGGGTTGCGGCACGGTGATGCTGCGGGTGACGATGCGGAAGTCGTCGTAGCGCAGCTTGACGCCGATGCTGCGGCCCGTGCAGCCCTTGCGCACGAGGTCGGCCGCGAGCTGCTCGCACAGGCGGGTGAAGATGGGGCCCAGCGTGGCGCGGTCGTCGCGCGGGTGGAGGTCGCGCTCGAAGGTGGAGATCGG
>CAIQIL010000478.1 GCA_903871865.1 uncultured Burkholderiales bacterium | reverse complement strand
GCACCACCGCCAGCGACACCGTCCGCGACTTTGCCGCGCGTTACCTGGCCCATGCAGAGGCCGAAGAGCGCGAGGTCTACCCGCTCGCCGCGCGCTTGTCGGCCGACACGCTGGCGCGCATCGCCCAAGCCATGGTGGCGCGGCGCACGGCCGGCTGAGCGCGTCGTCTGCCTGGGCAGCGCGTTCGCCCGGCCCCGGTCAGGCAGCGTCCGGCAGGGCGCCCTCGCCTCCCACCAAGTGGGCCATCAGCTCGCGCACGCTGCGGATCTGGTCGCCAAAGGGCAAGGCCCCTGCGCCGCGGAAGAACAGGCCTTTCTTGACATCGCCCCGCAAGGCCGCGGCCAGCTGGTTGTCGATGCAGAACTGCCCCCAGGTGGCCAGGCCGTCGCGCAGGCCGCACTGCGCCAGGCAGTCGAAAGCCTTGGTGCAGCGCGATTTGGCATGGGCCACGGCCTGCAGCTTGGGCTCGGCCTTCAGGTAACTGGCCAGCCAGGGCGTGCGCACGGCCCGCGCCGGCAGGCCGGCCACGCTGACGAACTCGGCCATGTCCTCGTCGCGGGCCTCGGCCAGCACGCGCTTGAACTCGGGGTGGGCGTCGCCCTCGGTGGTGACGGCGAAGGGCGTGCCCAACTGCACGCCGGTCGCACCCAGGTCTTGCACACGCTGGATGTCGGCCAAGCTGCGGATGCCGCCCGCGGCGATCAGCGGGATCTCGCGTTCGATGCCGGCCGCGCGGAAAAAGGCCAGGCATTCGGGGATGACGCGCTCGAAGTCAAAGCGCGGGTCGTTCAGGTCGGCCACCTTGGCCGCACCCAGGTGGCCACCGGCCAGGCGCGGGTGCTCGATGACGATGGCGTCCGGCAGGCGCTGCTTGCGCTCCCATTTCTTGACGATGAGCTGCACGCCGCGGGCGTCCGACAGGATGGGGATGAGCAGGGTGTCGGGGTGCTCGCGGGCCAGATCGGGCAAGTCCAGCGGCAGGCCGGCGCCCACCACGATGGCGTCGATGCCCGAGGCCAGCGCCTGGCGCACCGAGGCGGCGTAGTCGGCCACGGCGCGCATGACGTTGATGGCCAGCAGGCCGCGGCCCTGGCTGAGCGTGCGCGCGGCCTGGACCTCGCGGTCGATGGCTTCGAGGTTGGCGGCGTTGATGAGCGCCTTGGTCGCGTCGGTCGGTGGCAGGCCCGAGGTCCGCGCCATGAGGTCCGGGTGGTGGCGGCGCAGGTCCACCGAGGACAGCGTGCCCACCCCGCCTTGCGCGGCCACGGCCCCTGCCAGTTGGTGGCCGGACACCCCCACGCCCATGCCGCCTTGGACGATGGGCAGCAGCCGGCGTCCGCCCAGCATCAAAGGCTTCAAGGGGCTGGCGAGCAGCAGCTCGTTCAAGCCCTGCGGGATGGCGGATGGCAGGGCCTGGTCGGCCGCGTCGCCAAGGGTGTGGGATGCGTTCATGGCGGGCAGGGTAGCGGTCGCTCCCCTGCCGGGCCTTGCCCTGGGTCAAGCCCCAGGGCCATGTCACGAAAGCTTCAAGCCGCCCTGCGGCCCATCAATCCTGGCAATGCTGGACGATGTAGTCCTTGACCCACTGCGTGTCCTTCGGGCACACCACGAAGCGCTTGGGCAGGTCTTCCAGGCCGTCCAGGCCGGAGATCCAGTAGGGGCGCGCCGGGCGCTGGCCCGTGGCCTCGACGATGGTCTCTTCGAACTTGCACGGCAGGGCCGTCTCCAGCACGATCATCGTCACGCCGGGCGTGAGGTGCTCGCGCGCCACCTTCAGGCCATCGGCCGTGTGGGTGTCGATCAGGGTGCCATCGCGCTCGAAGGCGTCGCGGATGGTGGCCAGGCGGTCGGTGTGCGTGCTGGTGCCGGACACGAAGCCATAGCCCTGGACCTTGGCGAACTCTTCGGGCGACACGGTGAACACGCCCTGCTGCTCGACCGCGTCCTTGAACAGCTGCTTGACGCGGGCGCCATCGCGGCCCAGCAGGTCGAACACGAAGCGCTCGAAGTTCGAGGCCTTGGAGATGTCCATCGAGGGGCTGGACGTCTCGTAGGTTTCGGCCGAGCCACGCACGCGGTAGGTGCCGGTGCGGAAGAACTCGTCGAGCACGTTGTTCTCGTTGGTGGCCACCACCAGCTTGTCCACCGGCAGGCCCATCATGCGGGCGACGTGGCCGGCGCAGACGTTGCCGAAGTTGCCCGAAGGCACCGTGAAGGACACCTTCTCGCTGTTGGACTTGGTGGCCTGGAAGTAGCCGGCGAAGTAGTACACGACCTGGGCCAGCAGGCGCGCCCAGTTGATCGAGTTCACGGTGCCGATCTTGTACTGGCGCTTGAAGGCCAGGTCGTTCGAGACGGCCTTGACGATGTCTTGGGCATCGTCGAACACGCCTTCGACGGCGATGTTGTGGATGTTGGGGTCCTGCAGGCTGAACATCTGGGCCTGCTGGAAGGGGCTCATGCGGCCGTGCGGGCTGAGCATGAACACGCGCACACCCTTCTTGCCGCGCATGGCGTACTCGGCCGCGCTGCCGGTGTCGCCCGAGGTGGCGCCCAGGATGTTGAGCTGCTCGCCGCGGCGTGCCAGTTCGTACTCGAACAGGTTGCCCAGCAGCTGCATGGCCATGTCCTTGAAGGCCAGCGTCGGGCCGTTGGACAGGGCCTCCAGGCACAGGCCCGGCTCGATGTGCTTGAGCGGCGTGATCTCATCGAAACCGTACACCGCCTTGGTGTAGGTCTTGGCGGTCAGGGCCTTCAGGTCGGCGGCGGGGATGTCGTCGATGTACAGCGACAGGATCTCGAAGGCCAGCTCGGCATACGACAGGTGGCGCCACTTCGCGAGCGTGGCGTCATCGACCTTCGGATAGGACGTGGGCAGGTAGAGGCCACCATCGGGCGCCAGGCCCTCCAGCAGGATCTCGGAGAAGCCGCGCTCGGTGCGGTCGCCACGGGTGGAGATGTACTTCATGCCAGCTCTTCCTTGCGAACGCGCACGATGGGCGCCAGCACGGTCGGCAGGGCCTGCATCGCGGCCAGGGCCTTGTTCATGCCGCCTTCGGTCGTGTCGTGGGTCAGGATGATCAGGTCGGTCTGGTTGCCATCTTCGCCACTGACCTCGTCGGCCTCGCGCTGGATGACGGCGTCGATGCTGATGCCCTGCTCGGCCAGGATGCCGGTGATCTTGGCCAGCACGCCCGCCTTGTCGGCCACGCGCAGGCGCAGGTAGAAGGAGGTGACGACCTCGTCCAGCGGCAGGATGGGCAACGTGGACATCTCGTCCGGCTGGAAGGCCAGGTGGGGCACGCGCGCTTCAGGGGCGGCGTCCAGCAGGCGGGCGATGTCGACCAGGTCGGCCACCACAGCCGAGGCGGTCGGCTCGGCGCCGGCGCCCTTGCCGTAGTACATGGTCGTGCCCACGGCGTCGCCTTGCACCAGCACGGCGTTCATGGCGCCTTCGACGTTGGCGATCAGGCGGCGCATCGGCACCAGCGTGGGATGGGTGCGCAGCTCGATGCCGTTGTCACGGCGGCGCGCGATGCCCAGCAGCTTGATGCGGTAGCCCAGCTGCTCGGCGTACTTGATGTCGGTGGCCGACAGCTGGGTGATGCCTTCCACATGGGCCTTGTCGAACTGCACCGGGATGCCGAAAGCGATCGCGCTCAGCAGCGTGGCCTTGTGCGCGGCGTCCACACCTTCGATGTCAAAGGTCGGGTCGGCTTCGGCGTAGCCCAGGCGTTGCGCTTCTTTCAGCACCACGTCGAAGTCCAGACCCTTGTCGCGCATCTCGGACAGGATGAAGTTCGTCGTGCCGTTGATGATGCCGGCCACCCACTGGATCTGGTTGGCCGTCAGGCCTTCGCGCAGCGCCTTGATGATGGGGATGCCACCGGCCACGGCGGCCTCGAAGGCCACGATCACGCCCTTGGCGCGGGCGGCCGCGAAGATCTCGGTGCCGTGCACGGCAAGCAAGGCCTTGTTGGCCGTGACCACGTGCTTGCCGGCCGCGATGGCTTCCAGCACCAGGGCCTTGGCGATGCCGTAGCCACCGATCAGCTCGACCACCACGTCCACGTCCGGGTTGGCGATCACGGCGCGCGCGTCCGAGACGATCTGGGCGGCATCGCCCACGACCTGCTTGGCCAGCGCGGTGTTCAGGTCGGCCACCATGGTGACCTCGATGCCGCGACCGGCGCGGCGGCGGATCTCTTCCTGGTTGCGTTTGAGCACGGTGAAGGTGCCGCCGCCGACGGTGCCGATGCCCAGCAGGCCGACGCGCACAGGGCGCAGTTGTTCTTGGCTCATGGTGTGTTCTCTTGGGTCTTGCTGCGTGCAGGCTCGTGGGCTGCGCGCGGGGTCATGTCAATGTGGGAATTCAGGCGTGGCGCTTGCGGTAGCCGTCCAGGAAGCGCGCGATGCGGCCGATGGCGTCCGTCAGGTCGTCGCTGTTGGGCAGGAACACCAGGCGGAAGTGGTCCGGCGTCGGCCAGTTGAAGCCGGTGCCCTGCACGATCAGCACCTTTTCTTCGGCCAGCAGCTCGTAAGCGAACTGCTGGTCGTCGGCGATGGGGTACATCTTCGGGTCCAGGCGCGGGAACATGTAGAGCGCGCCCTTCGGTTTCACCACGCTCACGCCAGGGATCTGGTTGAGCAGCTCATGGGCCAGGTCGCGCTGCTTGCACAGGCGGCCGCCCGGCTGTACCAGGTCCTTGATGCTCTGGTAACCGCCCAAAGCAGTCTGGATGGCCAACTGGCCCGGCGTGTTGGCACACAGGCGCATCGAGGCCAGCATGTTCAGGCCCTCGATGTAGTCCTT
>CAIQIL010000477.1 GCA_903871865.1 uncultured Burkholderiales bacterium | reverse complement strand
GCCGGCGTTGTTCACGAGCCCGCTCAGCGCGAACGGCGACTTGTCCACTTCAGCGAACAGCGCCATGACCTCGGCCTCATGCGCCAGGTCAGCTTGAGCGATGATCGCGTGTGGCGCCCCCAAGCGCAGGCACTCTTGTGCCACGGCCTGGGCCAGATCGGCCCGGTGCGCGAAGTGGACGATGAGGGCGTGGCCGCGTTGGGCCAGCAGCCGCGCGGTGGCGGCGCCAATGCCTTGGCTGGCGCCGGTGACCAGGCTGAGCGGGGTGGTGGGGGTGGCTTGCATGGCGCCAATTTACATGCCCTTCACACGCCGGTGGCGAACCGGACACACGGATTTGAGACACTGACTGGATGAACTGGATGACATTCAAATGGTTGAGGGGCTGGCGCTTGGGGCTCGTCCTCGTGGTGCTGGCTGCGGCGGCGTATGGCGTGAAGCGCGCGTTTTTCACGGCGCCCGCGGCACCGCAGGTGATCACCGCCAAGGTGGTGTCTGACGAGCTGGAGGACACCGTGCTGGCCAGCGGCACCATGCTGGCTTCGCGCGAGGTCAACGTCGGTGCGCAGGCCACTGGCCAGATCAAGCGCATCTACGTGGACCTGGGCGACAAGGTCAAAAAGGGCGACCTGATCGCCGAGATCGACTCCACCACGCAGACCAACGCCCTGCGCAACGCCGAAGCCCAGATCGCCTTGCTGCAGGCGCAACGCCGGGCCAAGCAGGCCTTGCTCAAGCAGGCCCAGCTCAACCTGACGCGCAAGCAGTCCCTGAGCCAGCAAGACGCCGGCTCGCGCTCAGACCTCGAAGATGCCGAAGCCGCGGTGGGCACGACGTCTGCCGACCTGGGCGCACTGGACGCCCAAATCAAGCAGGCCAGCATCTCGCTGGACACCGCCCGCGTGAACCTGGGCTACACGAAGATGACGGCCCCGATCGATGGCACCGTGATCGCCATCGTGCTGGAAGAAGGCCGCACCGTGAACGCCTTGCAGGCGGCGCCGACGGTCATCAAGCTGGCCAAGCTGGACCAGATCCTGGTGCGCGCCCAGATTTCGGAAGCCGACGTGGTGCGCGTGAAAGCCGGTCTGCCTGCCTACTTCACCATCCTTGGCGATCCCAGCCACCGCTACGAGACGACGCTGCGCGCCATCGAGCCCGTGCCGGAAGTGAACCAGACGGACACCAAGGTCACCACCGCCACCGCCACCACCACGGCCATCTACTACAACGGCCTCTTTGACATCCCCAACACCGATGGCCGCCTGCGCCCGCTGATGACGGCGCAGGTCAACATCGTGCTCAACAAGGTGGACAAGGCCCTCATCATCCCGGCCAGTGCCCTGGGCAAACGCGACCGCAAGACCAAGGCCTACACCGTCAGCGTGCTGGAAACCCAGGGCGAGACCAAGAAGGTGGTGCCGCGGCAGGTCAAGATCGGTCTGAACAACCGCGTGCAGGCCCAGGTGCTGGAAGGCCTGAAAGAGGGCGAAGAGGTCGTGGTGGGCGAAGCCAGCAGCGGCTCGGGCGGTGGCAGCGGACGCCGCCCAGGCGGCATGTTCTGAGCGATGGCTGAGATGGCCCACCGCGAACTCGACCCCCACCACGCTCCGGCGGCATCTGCCGGCCTGGGGCGCGGGGCGCCCGTGCCTGCGTCGGTGCTGCTGGAGGTGCAAGACCTCTGGCGCGAATACCCCAGCGGCGATGGCACCGTGGCCGTGCTGCGGGGCGTGAACCTGCGCATCTTCGAGGGCGAGATGGTCGCCATCATCGGTGCCTCCGGCTCGGGCAAGTCCACGCTGATGAACATCCTGGGTTGCCTGGACCGGCCCACCCGCGGCAGCTACAAGGTGGCAGGTCAGGCCACGTCGGCCCTGGAGCCCGACCAGCTGGCAGGGTTGCGCCGCGAGCACTTCGGCTTCATCTTCCAGCGTTATCACTTGCTGGGCGATCTCAGTGCCGTGGGCAACACCGAGATCCCGGCCATCTACGCTGGGCTGCACAAAGCGGCGCGCACGGCCAAGGCTTCGGCCTTGCTGGGCCGCCTGGGCCTGAGCGAGCGCCTGGCCAACAAGCCAGGGCAGTTGTCGGGCGGTCAGCAGCAGCGGGTGTCGATCGCGCGGGCGCTGATGAACGGCGGCGACGTCATCCTGGCCGACGAACCCACTGGTGCGCTGGACAGCAGCAGCGGCGAGGAGGTGATGCGCATCCTCAAGGAGCTGCATGCCGATGGGCACACGGTGATCATCGTCACCCACGACCACAAGGTGGCGCAGCACGCGCAGCGCATCATCGAGGTGGCCGATGGGCAGATCGTGGGCGACTCTACCGGCGGCGAGGCGCCCTTGCTGCCCCCGCGTGCGCCACAAGCGCCTGCGGCCAACCTCTCATCCTGGCGTGCCCAGTTGGACCGCTTCACCGAAGCCTTCGCGATGGCCGTGCGCGCCATGGCCGGGCACCGCCTGCGCACCTTGCTGACCATGCTGGGCATCATCATCGGCATCGCCTCGGTGGTGTCCATGGTGGCGTTGGGCGAGGGTTCGCGCCAGCGCGTGCTCAAGGACATCTCGGCGATGGGCACCAACACCATCGACATCTTCCCGGGCAAGAATTTTGGCGACCGGCAGGCCGTGCGCATCCGCACCCTGGTGCCGGCCGATGCCACGGCCATCGAGCAACTGCCCTATGTGGACAGCGTGACGCCCACGGTGAGCACCAGCCTGACGCTGAGGCGAGGCAACCTGGAGGCCACGGCCAACGTCAACGGCGTGGGCGAGAGCTTCTTCCGCGTCAAGGGCTACACCCTGGCCCAAGGGCAGGCCTTCGATGCCGACAGCGTGCGCCGCCAGACGCAGGAGGCCGTGATCGACCCGGCCACCCAGGCAGCGATGTTCCCCAACGGCGAGAACCCGCTGGGGCAGGTCATCTTCCTGGGCGCGGTGCCGGTGCGCATCATCGGGGTGACGGCGCCGCAGGACAACCTGTTCTCCATGGGCGACAACCTCAACGTCTGGGTGCCGGTGACCACGGGCATGCGCCGTGTGATCGGCACGCGCGTGCTGCGCAGCATCACGGTGCGGGTGAGCGACGATGTGTCGTCCACCGCGGCCGAGTCGGGCATCACCAAGCTGCTGGCCCAGCGCCACAACACGCAGGACTTCTTCACGCGCAACTCCGACAGCATCCGCCAGACCATCGAGAGCACCACGCAGACGATGACGCTGCTGATCTCGTCGATCGCGGTGATCTCGCTGATCGTGGGCGGCATCGGGGTGATGAACATCATGCTGGTGTCGGTCACCGAACGCACCCAGGAGATCGGCGTGCGCATGGCGGTGGGCGCCAGGCAGGGCGACATCCTCCAACAGTTCCTCATCGAAGCGGTGATGGTCTGCCTGCTGGGCGGCATCCTGGGCATCGCGCTGGCGCTGGGCATTGGCGAGCTGTTCGCCAAGTTCGGGGGCAGTTTTTCGATGATTTATTCGCTGTCTTCCATCGTGACGGCGTTCGGGGTGTCTTCGCTCATCGGGGTGGTGTTCGGCTTCCTGCCGGCGCGCCGCGCGGCGCAGCTGGACCCGGTCGATGCCTTGAGCCGCGATTGACCTTCCTTGCGATGCAGCGCTGGCTTGATGTCCTGTTCACAACCATTTTTCGCTTGGGCCTCCCATGAAGATCCGTTCGCCCCTGTCATCGACCTGGTGTGTGCCTGCGGGCGCCCGGACCCTGGCCCTGCCGCTGGCCGCTGCGCTCCTGCTGGGCGGCTGCGCCACGCCCACGGCTTACCAGCGCACGGACGTGCAGGTGCCGGAGCACTTCGCACAGTCCGCGCAGTCAGCCCAGGCGCAGGCAGATGCGGCCGCGCGCCAGGCCCTGTCGCCGTGGTGGCTGACGCTCAACGATGCCAGCCTGACCGCGCTGATCAACGATGCCCTGGCGCGCAACAACAACCTGGCGCAGGCCGCCTTGAAGGTGCGGCGTGCGCAACTGGTGGCGGCCCAGGCGGGCAGTGACCAACTGCCCAGCCTGGCCGTGAGGGGCACCAGCACGGCCAGCCAGGCGCTGGACGGCGGCCCGACCACGCGCCTGAACAGCGTCACGGGCACCGTGACCTGGGAGGCCGACCTGTGGGGCCGCCTGGCCTCGCTGCGCAGTGCCGCCGACTGGGAGGCCCAGGCCACCGAGCAGGACCGCATCGCCGCGGCCCAGGCCCTGGTGGCCACCACAGCCAACCTGTATTTCCAGGTGGCCTTCCTGAACCAACGCGTCGAGGCCAGCCAGCAAAGCATCGACTACGCACGCCGCACCTTGCAGCTGGTGCAGGCCCAGTACGACAGCGGCAGCACCTCGGGCCTGGAGCTGTCGCAGGCCCAGCAGGCGCTGGCCGCGCAAGAGGCCGCGCACACCCAGTTCCTGCTGCAGCGCGTGCAGGCCCGCAATGCCCTGGCCATCTTGCTGGACGGCCCGCCGGGCGTCGCGCTGAACGAGGCCCAACGCTTGCCCGAGGGCAGCCTGCCCGCCGTGCCTGCCGGCGTGCCGTCCGAACTGCTGGCGCGTCGGCCCGATGTGCGTGCGTCGGAGCTGCGCCTGCGCAAGTCCCTGGCCCAGGTCGACGCCACCCGCACCAGCTACTACCCGACGCTGACGCTCACGGGCAGCGTGGGGGGCTCGTCCACGGCGCTCTCGAAGGTGCTGTCCGACCTCATCGGTACGCTGGGCGCAGGCCTGGTGCTGCCCTTCGTGCAGTTCCGCGACATGCAGCGCAACATCGCCATCTCACAGACCGACTATGAATCCGCCGTGATCGGCTGGCGCCAGAGCTGGTACAGCGCGCTGTCTGATGTGGACAACGCCCTGGCCTCGCGCCTGCAGTACGAGCAGCAGGGCCTGCGCCTGCAGGATGCCGTGACCGCCGCGCGCAACACCGAGCGCCTCGCCGAGGTCCGCTACCGCGCTGGCGCCGTGCCGCTGAAGACCTGGCTGGACGCCCAGGAGACCCGCCGCCAGGCCGAGATCAACCTGGCGCAGAGCCGCCTGAACCGCCTCAACGCCATG
>CAIQIL010000476.1 GCA_903871865.1 uncultured Burkholderiales bacterium | reverse complement strand
GTGGCGCGCGGCGTTGAAGGAGCCGCCGATCACGCTCATCAGGCCCTTGATCTCGTGCTTGTGCTCGTCCCACTGCAGCTTGACGCCCAGGGTGGGGCGCAGCGGCACACGCGTGTTGTTGTGGAAGGCGTCGATGGGGAAGTTCGACAGCACACCGCCGTCCACGAAGTGGTGCACCTTGGGCAGGAAGTCGCCCTCGTAGCAGCGGTCCGGCCATTCGAGCGCTTGCCAGGTTTCGCGGGCCTGGTCGGCGGGCAGGGACGGCACCTGGAAGGTGGCAAAGAAGCCGGGGATGGACATCGAGGCGCGGGCGAAGTCGGCCACGTTGACCTCGTCGGGCTGGGGCCAGTAGAAATCGGCCATCTCGGGGAAGCGCGCCTTGGTCTCGGTGGAGATGTCGGTGGCGATCACGCAGAGCTGGTTCGGCTTGCGCTTGACCAGGTAGTGCCGCGCGCCGGCGATGTCTTCCCACAGCGGGGCATCGGGGTGGCTGGCGAAGTCGCTCGCGTCGGCGGTGGGCCGCACGAACAGCGGGGGCAGGTCGTTCATGCGCTCGCGCAGCGCCTGCACGGTCATGGGCTGGCCGTTGCGGAAGGTGCGCAGCAGGGCGTCCATCCATTGGCGGAACACGTCGCCGCGGTTGAGGGCGTGGATCTCCTGCAGGTTGTCCAGCACCTGCGAGGTTTTCCACAGCGTGTCCAGCGTGCCGCGGTCTTCGTCCAGCCAGGTCTTGAGGGCTCGGATGGCGTCCTTGTCGCCGTCCTTGCGGCCATCGACGAAGCTCTCCATGGGCATGTTGGCCAGCGCGGTGATCAGGTGACCGATGCGCGGCTGCCCCGGCGTGTTGGCCGCGGCCAGGGCCGTGGCCGAGATGGCGCCCGCCGAGGTGCCGCCGATGCCGATGAAGCGCAGCCCGGCAGATTCCAGCACGTGCAGGTAGCCCAGCAAGGCCAGGCCCAGCGTGCCGCCGCCCTCCATCACGAGGTCGATGTACTGGTGGCCGTCGGCATCGACCAGGTCGCTGTACTGGCCTTGCTGCAGTGCCTGGATCTGGCCGTCCAGGTCGTGGATGTGGGCGAGGAAGTCGTTGGCTTGCAAGGGCATGGTGGGTCTCCTGGGTGGCATGTGTTCAGGTACCGACCGTAAAGCATCTGCCTGCCAACACCCATCCCTATGCTGTGGGAGCGTGGCGTGTCCGCCGATCACGCATCCACCACCGTGCGGCCATGAAAAAGCCCCGCACGGGGCGGGGCTGGTGGGGGTGAGCACCGAGGCTCAGTCCAGGCGATCAGGCCACGGTCACGGGGATCTTGCCGATCTTGGCCTGCCAGGTCTTGGGCCCTTCGATGTGGGCGCTCGTACCGCCCGAATCGACAGCGACCGTCACCGGCATGTCCACCACGTCGAACTCGTAGATGGCTTCCATGCCCAGGTCTTCAAAGCCCACCACCTTGGCGCCCTTGATGGCCTTGGAGACCAAGTAGGCCGAGCCGCCCACGGCCATCAGGTAGGCCGACTTGTGCTTCTTGATGGACTCGATGGCGACGGGGCCGCGCTCGGCCTTGCCGATCATGGAGATCAGGCCCGTTTTCTCCAGCATCATGTCGGTGAACTTGTCCATGCGGGTGGCGGTGGTGGGGCCGGCGGGGCCGACCACCTCGTCACGCACGGGGTCCACCGGGCCCACGTAGTAGATGACGCGGTTGGTGAAGTCCACGGGCAGCTTCTCGCCCTTGGCCAACATGTCCTGGATGCGCTTGTGGGCGGCATCGCGGCCGGTCAGCATCTTG
>CAIQIL010000475.1 GCA_903871865.1 uncultured Burkholderiales bacterium | reverse complement strand
TGTCTCTGTGCCTGCGGGCTCGCCCGCATCGGCCTCTGTGGTCGCTGCGCCCGCCGTCGTCGTGCGGGGCCTCAGCAAGTTGGTGGACGATGCGTCCGGCCCCTTGACCATTCTGAACCACATCAACCTCAGCGTTGCGGCTGGGGACACCCTGGCCATCGTCGGGGCCTCGGGTTCGGGCAAGAGCACCTTGCTGTCGCTGCTGGCGGGCCTGGACGTGCCGACCTCCGGCGAGGTGTGGCTCTGCGGGCAGGGCCTGTTCGAGATGGGCGAGGACGCGCGCGCCGCCCACCGCGCCCGCCACGTCGGCTTCGTCTTCCAGAGCTTCCAGTTGATTGCCCACCTCAGTGCGCTGGAGAACGTCATGCTGCCGCTGGAGTTGCGCGGTGTCCGCGATGCCCGCGACCGCGCCACGGCCATGCTGGAGCGCGTGGGCCTGGGTGCGCGCCTGAACCACAAGCCGGTGCTGCTGTCTGGTGGCGAGCAGCAGCGCGTGGCGCTGGCACGGGCCTTTGTCGTGCGTCCGGACATCCTCATGGCCGACGAACCCACGGGCAGCCTCGACCACGCCACCGGCCAGGCCGTCATGGACCTGATGTTCGAGCTCAACCGCGAAATCGGCACGACGCTCGTCCTCGTCACCCACGACGCGCAGATTGCCCAGCGCTGCGCCCACAGCGTGCGCATCCAGGCCGGTCAAATCGCTGCCTGACCGCGCCGCCTGACAACGCTGCTGACGGCGCTGCGGAGAGCGTGCAGGCACCGCCAGCGGTTACGATGCCGGCATGAGTCAGAAACTGCTGTTCGGCTTCCATGCCGTGTCCGTCCGCCTGAAAGTGGCGCCCAATTCGGTCCGCGAGATCCACGTGGACGCCACCCGGCGCGACCAGCGCATGAAGCAGTTCCTGGCCAAGGTCGAGGAAGCGGGCATGCGCGCCATCGACAGCGACGACGAGCGTTTGCAGCAGATGGCCGGCACGCACCGCCACCAGGGCGTCGTGGCCCGCGTGGACGCCGTGCAACTGGCGCGCTCGCTCGATGACCTGCTCGACAGCCTCGCCGAGCCGCCCCTGCTGCTCGTGCTCGATGGCGTGACCGACCCGCACAACCTGGGCGCCTGCCTGCGCGTGGCCGATGGGGCTGGCGCGCACGCCGTCATCGCCCCGAAGGACCACGCGGTCGGCATCAACGCCACGGTGGCCAAGGTGGCCAGCGGCGCGGCCGAGACCATGCCCTATTTCATGGTAACCAACCTGGCGCGCACGCTCACCGAGCTCAAGGAGCGCGACATCTGGGTCATCGGCACCTCCGACGATGCGCCCCGCAGCCTTTACCAAGCCGATTTCAAGGTGGCCAGCGCGCTGGTGCTGGGCGCCGAAGGCAGCGGCATGCGCCAGCTGACGCGCAAGCATTGCGACGAGCTGGTCAGCATCCCGATGATGGGCGGGGTGTCCAGCCTCAATGTGTCGGTGGCCAGTGGCGTCTGTCTGTACGAAGCGCGTCGTCAGCGCATGGGCTGAGCGCAGCAAGCTGGCGCTCACG
>CAIQIL010000474.1 GCA_903871865.1 uncultured Burkholderiales bacterium | reverse complement strand
GCCTACCTGCTGCTGGCCCAACTCGACGACCTGCGCGGCAATCGGGCCGATGCCCTCAAGTGGCTGGAACTGGCCGACCCACGGCACGAGAAACTGGCCGTGCAAAGCCCGCGCGCCCGCTGGCTGGCCCAGCAAGGCAAGCTGGCAGAGGCGCGCGCTCTGCTGCGCGGCCTGCCAGAGTCCGAACCCCGCGACGCCATCACCAAGGCCCAGGCAGAAGTTCAGCTGCTGCGCGACCTGGGGCAAGTGTCCGAGGCCTACAAGGTGCTGGAACAAACCAGCGCCCGCTTCCCCGACGACCACGAGCTGCAATACGACCAGGCCATGCTGGCCGAGAAGCTCAAGCGCTTCAAGGACATGGAGCGCCTGCTGCGCCGCGTGATCGAACTCGCCCCGGACAACCCCAACGCCTACAACGCGCTGGGCTACAGCCTGGCCGATCGCAAGGTGCAACTGGACGAAGCCCGCACCCTGGTCGAAAAAGCCGCGGAGCTCAAGCCCACCGACCCCTTCATCACCGACAGCCTGGGCTGGGTGGCCTTCCGCCAGGGGCGGCTGGACGATGCCGCCAAGCTCTTGCGCGAGGCCTACACCGCCCGGCCTGACACCGAAATCGGCGCCCACCTGGGCGAGGTCCTGTGGGCCCAGGGCCGCAAGGACGAGGCCCTGCGCGTGTGGCGAGAAAGCCAGACCCGCGACCGCGACAACGACACGCTCAAGGAAACCCTGCAGCGCCTGGGGGCCGCCCTTTGAGCCTGGCTCTGCGCGATGCGCCCCGTGCGCGCGCCGGGCGCCAGGTCGCACGGTGGGCGCGCCTGTCCAGCTGGGCCCTCGTGATGAGCACGGCGATGGCAGGTTGCGCCAGCGCATGGCGCACACCCGTAACCAGCACCACCGAAGCACCGCCATCGGCCCCTGCAGCCGCCAGCGCACAGGCCGATGCACCTGCTGCGGCACCCTCACCGGCCGCGGGCACCGCCATCGACCTGCAAGGCCAGATCAGCATCAAGCTCCTGGCCATGGACGACCTGCCCGCCAAGGGCGTCAGCCTCGGCTTCTTCTTCCACGGCCTGCCCGATGCCGGTCGCCTCGACCTCATGACCCCGCTGGGCAGCCAGATCGCCCAGGTCGGCTGGAGCCCCGCGGGGGCCTGGCTGCGCCGATCTGGCAGCAACGGGGGAGACGCCCCCCCGGAATCCCGCTTCGGCACCGACCTCTCGGCCACACCCAAGCCCGACGAAGGGCTGGAGCGCTTCGACCACATCGGCGCCCTGAGCGAGCGCGTGCTCGGTGAAGCCATCCCGCTGCAAACGCTGGTTCACTGGATGCAGGGCCGCGCCGACCCCGAGCGCCCCAGCACCGCCGCCCCCGATGCCGGCCTCGACGCCGGCACTTTCACCCAGGACGGCTGGCTGATCGACACCCGCGACTGGCCTCGCCGCCTCCAGGCACAACGCAGCGCCAGCCCAGGCCTGCGCGGCATCCAGATCAAGGTCCACCTCGACCGCTGACGGCCAGCGCCCACCCTGCGCCCGCCCACCTCCTGCACGTCTCTGCACGCCGCCATGCCCAGCCTGCACCACCTCCCCGCCCCGGCCAAGCTCAACCTCTTCCTGCACGTGACGGGGCGGCGCGCCGACGGCTACCACCTGCTGCAGTCCGTCTTCGTCCTGCTGGACTGGCACGACACACTGCACATCGACACCCGCGACGACGGCCAGCTGCTGCGCCACGACCTCAACGTCGCCCTGCCGCCCGACGACCTCTGCCTGCGCGCCGCCCGCCTGCTGCAACGCGACAGCGGCACGCCGCTGGGCTGCGACATCCGCATCCACAAGGCAGTGCCCTGGGGCGCCGGCCTGGGCGGCGGCAGCTCGGACGCCGCCACCGTGCTGCTGGTCCTCAACCAGCTCTGGGGACTGCACTGGCCGGGCGAACGCCTGGAAGCCCTGGCCCTGCAGCTCGGTGCCGACGTGCCCTTCTTCGTGCGCGGCCTGCCCGCCTGGGTCGAAGGCGTGGGCGAACAGATCACGCCCATCGCCCTGCCCCCAGCGCTGCTGAACACACCGCTGGCCCTGCTCAAACCGCCCGCGGCCATCCCGACTTCGGCCATTTTTGGCAGCCCGTTGCTCAAGCGCGACACACCCCGTGCTACAGTCGCAGCCTTTCTTGCAGCGCCCATGCGCTATGGTCACAACGACCTGCAGGAGCCGGCCCAGGCCTGGCGCGCGCCCTTTGATGTGGCGCCCCCAGACACCACGGTCAGCGACGGCAGAGATGTGACCCACGCTTTGGGTGTCATGCAGGCTCGCTTCGGCAACAGCCGCATGACGGGGTCTGGCAGCACAGTGTTCGCTTGGGTGGATGGCAACAACCCCCTCGACAGCACCTTGAGCGCCGACGACGTCACCGCACTGGCAGAGGCAGGCCCGCATGGAGATCACTGGGTCGGTCGCGTGTGTCGCGTGCTGCCGCAGCATCCTCTGCTGGACTTGGCCCCCCGCACCGCGGCGTGAACAAGACAGCCGAAGATTTTGCGCAACAGCTTGTCAGACACTCAAAAAACTGGCTATACTGTGAGGCTCTGATCAAGAGCAGCTTACAAGGTAAGCGAAGTGCAGAAGATGGCGCCAAAGCAGCAACCGCTGAAATGGCAACATCAGATGCGGTTCGAAGACCTGTGTAGGGGAGTCGCCAAGTTGGTAAAGGCATCGGATTTTGATTCCGACATGCGAGGGTTCGAGTCCTTCCTCCCCTGCCAAATTTCAGACGGTCCAGTCTGAGCGCCACGCAAAGGTGTTGCGCAAAAACTGACCGCCGCCTGCCCCAAGTCGGCCGCCATGGGCGATGTCCGCTGGCAAGCTCTGGCATATGCCACCGTGGCCCTGAGCCACACTGGTTGCCAGACCTGCATGCCAGATTCGCTGAGGGGCACGGTGAAGGGCAGATGACTTTTTCAGCCATCACTGACACGCCCGCCATGCTTTCCGACACCGTTCTGTTCACTGGCAACGCCAACCCGGCCCTCAGCCAGGAAATCGCCACCCACCTTGGCATTTCTCTGGGCCAGGCGGCCGTCGGCCGATTCTCGGACGGTGAAACCACGGTCGAGATCCAGCAAAACGTGCGCGGTCGCGAAGTCTTCGTGGTGCAGTCCACCTGCGCCCCGACCAACGACAACCTGATGGAACTGCTGATCATGGTCGATGCGCTCAAGCGCGCGTCTGCCCAGCGCATCACGGCCGTCATCCCCTACTTCGGTTACGCCCGCCAGGACCGCCGCCCGCGTTCCACCCGCGTGCCCATTTCGGCCCGCGTCGTGGCCGACCTGCTGGAAACCGTCGGTGTCAACCGCGTCCTGACCATGGACCTGCACGCCGACCAGATCCAGGGCTTCTTCAACATCCCCGTTGACAACATCTACGCTTCGCCGGTGCTGCTGTCCGACCTGCAGGCCAAGAAGTACGAAGACCTCGTGGTCGTGTCGCCCGACGTTGGCGGCGTGGTGCGTGCCCGCGCCCTGGCCAAGCAACTGGGTTGCGACCTGGCCATCATCGACAAGCGCCGCCCCAAAGCCAACGTCAGCGAAGTGATGCACGTGATCGGCGAGATCGAAGGGCGCAACTGCGTGATCATGGACGACATGATCGACACCGCTGGCACCTTGGTCAAAGCGGCTGAAGTGCTGAAAGACCGCGGCGCGAAAAAAGTCTACGCTTATTGCACCCACCCGATTTTTTCGGG
>CAIQIL010000473.1 GCA_903871865.1 uncultured Burkholderiales bacterium | reverse complement strand
CGTCGAGCGCGCCGGTGTCGCGATGGCGGCCGAGCGAGCGGACCAAGCTCATGATGTTGCGCCGAACCAGCGGCTCGCCGCCGGTCAGCCGAAGCTTGCGCACGCCCAGGCGCAAGGCAGCGGCTGCGGCGCGTGTGATTTCCTCGAAGCTCAGCAGGGCTTCGTGCGGCAGGAACACGTGGTCGCGGCCAAAGGCCGCGCGTGGCATGCAGTAGCCGCAGCGGAAGTTGCAGCGGTCGGTCACGGAGATGCGCAGGTCGCGCAAGGCCCGGCCGCGCTGGTCCCGCGGCGATGTCGCCGTGGGCGGAGACTCGGGGGGCAGTGCGGCGGGCATGGGCAAAGCCTCACCGCCGGCCACGCGAACAGGCGCCTCAGGCTTCAGGCTGGCATCTGGCTGGATGGGGATGACCCCGTGAGGGCGCGGTACTGCAGGCAGGCTCATGGACGCTGATTGTGCCGCGCAAGCCTTGGGCCTGATCGCAACTCAGTTGTTCCGTGAGGTCGGTGCGTTTTGCGCCGACACGGCCGGGGCACGCCGTGCGCCATCGAAACGCTGCTGCCAGTAGGCCTGGCGCATGTCTTCGACACGCACCTGGCCACCCGCGCGGGGCGAGTGGATGAACTTGTTGTCACCGATGTAGATGCCAACGTGCGAGAAGGTGTGACGCAGGGTGTTGAAGAACACCAGGTCGCCTGGCTTGAGTTCGGCTTGCTGCACCGGCATCAGGGCGGGCGAGTTGGCTTGCTCGATGGCGCGGCGCGGCAGGATCAGGCCGATGCTGTTTTCGAACACGTGGCGGGTGAAGCCGCTGCAGTCGAAGCCGGTTTCGCTGGAGTTGCCACCGCGGCGGTAGGGCACGCCCAGGAAGTTCATGGCCGACAGCACGAGCTCGGAGGCGATGTCGGAGGCCGTGTCGCGCATCTGCTGGGCCAGTTCGGCCACGGGGCGCTTGGACGGCATCAGGCCCTTGTCGGCGAGGAAGCGCGCGACGGGGTCGTCGGATTCTGTGGTGGTGCTTGGCGACGTTGAGCCGGACGCGGTCGCAGGCTGCGCCACGGACTGTGCGTGGACAGGCTGGACGAAGAGGCCGGAAATCAGCGCGACACAGAAAAGCAAGGTTGCCAGAGAAGCGATGCGCTGCGATCCAGGCCCGGCAGTGTGACCGGGGGCAATCGCCGCCTGGCCGGAGTGTCGGGTCGTGAAAGGCATGGGTCGCAAGGGTAGGCGGTGGGATGCCGCCCGTCAATCTCGGATGCTCAGGGATAACGTGAGATTAACACCCTTTTTTGGGGTTTCCGCCTGCCGGCAGAAGGTGCAACCGGATGTGTTTGTGGCAGGCATCCGGCGCGCCAATCGCCCCAGGCAAACCGGGGATCAGGCCAGTTCGAGCACGACGTCGATGTTGCCGCGGGTGGCGTTGGAATACGGGCAGACCTGGTGGGCGGCGTCGATCAGGGCTTGTGCCTCGGCGCGGTCCATGCCGGGCAGGGTGATGCTCAGCTTGACGGTGATGCCGAAGCCGGCCGGGATGGGGCCGATGCCGACTGCGCCGGCGATCTGCGTGCCGCTGGGCAGCAGTTTCTTGCTTTGGCCGGCGACGAAGCCCATGGCGCCGAGGAAGCAGGCGCTGTAGCCGGCGGCGAACAGCTGTTCGGGGTTGGTGCCATTGCCCTTGCCACCCATTTCCACCGGGCGGGCCAGTGCCACGTCCAGGGCGTTGTCGGAGCTGGTGGCGCGACCATCGCGGCCGCCGGTGGCGGTGGCGTGGGCGGTGTAAACGATCTGGGTCGGGGAGGCCATGGTGTGTCCTTTCGGTGGGTGGGGTCCTGGAAATTCAATTGTGTGCAATTGAATGTGCGCCAGTTTAGGCCAGATGATGTGACGCTGCCCGCAGCACGCGCGCCAATCCCTCACAGCGTGTGGGGCTGAGGCTGAGGTTCAGGCCTGGAGTTGCTCACGCAGCGCGTGCAACTGCGCACGCAGGGCCGACATCTCTTTCACGGCCATGCCGGCCTGGCAAAAGATGGCATCGGGCACGCCCTCGGCGCGTTGGCGCAGTGCGGCACCTTCGGGCGTCAGGAGGATGCGCACGCGGCGTTCATCGGCGGCATCGCGCTGGCGGGACACCAGACCGGCCGCCTCCATGCGCTTGAGCAACGGCGTGAGGGTGCCGGAGTCGAGCTGGAGCAGCTCGCCGAGTTCCTGCACGGTGTGGTCGTCGCGCTCCCAGAGCACCAGCATCACGAGGTACTGCGGGTAGGTCAGGCCCAGGGGCGCCAGCAGCGGTTTGTAGAGCTTGGTCATGGCCAGCGAGGTGGCGTAGAGCGCAAAGCACAGCTGGGTGTCCAGGCGCAGCTTGTCGGCGTGTGTGCTTGCCGAGAGGGGCGTGCTGCCGGTGACGCTGCCGGGGCTGGCGCTGGTGGTGCGAGGGGAGCGGGGCATGCGGCATGGTAGCGCCGAGTGGCAGGGCGCAGTGGCCGCCGCTCGGTTGTCGTCGCTCGGTTGTCGCCGCTCAGTTGCCGATCTGCTCGATGGCCTCGCCCAGTTCGAGCCAGCGCGCTTCGAGTTCCGCGATCTCTTCTTCCAGCGCCTTGAGTCGCTTGCCGCCGTCGGCGCGCTCCGAGGGGCCGATGCTGATGGAACCCAGCGACTGCATGAGCTTGTCGCGCTCCTCGCCGGCCTTCGCCATGCGCTCATCCACCTTTTTCAGCTCGGCCTTCAGGGGGCGCAGCTGGTCGTTCAGGCGGGCGCGGGCCTGGGCTTGCGCCTTGCGGTCTTCCTTGCCCTTGCTGTTGAACACGGTGGGCTCGGCGCTGGTGGCGGGCTCGGTGTGGCGGGCGGCGGTCTGGTCGGTCGTTTGTGCGGCTTGTGCGGCCAGGGCCTTGGAGCCATCGCGCGCAGCCCGGGCGGCCAGGGCCGTTTCGCGGGCCACGTCGGCCAGGTACTTTTGGTAGTCGTCGAGGTCACCGTCGAAGGTGCTGACCTCGCCCTTGGCCACCAGCCAGAACTCGTCGCAGACCTCGCGCAGCAGGGCGCGGTCGTGGCTGACCAGCATCACCGTGCCTTCGAATTCGTTGAGCG
>CAIQIL010000472.1 GCA_903871865.1 uncultured Burkholderiales bacterium | reverse complement strand
ATCTAGGTCCACGCCGTGGTACTGGCTGAAGCTGCTGTTGCCCAGGATGATCGATGTCAGCACGACGTCCTTGCCCCACACCGCGTAAAAACCTGAGGACGATGCCGACGGTGCGCCATCGCTGCTCGTGCCGGACACGCTGCCCGCATCACCGATGCGGAAGGTGTAGTAGTCCGTGAAGCCCGACGTGCTCGCGTAGAACGTGTTGCCAAACTGGGTGCCACCGGCACCGAGCAGGCCCAGGTTGTCCTGGCCAGCCGATGCGCTGCCGCAGGCCATCGCCAGCAACCAACCCAGGCAAGCGAACGGTACAACGTGTTTCATGAAGAACCTCTGTGTGAGTGAGGTTCACAAGGTAACCGCGCGGGGTTTGGTCCGTCACCCCAGGGGTAAGGGGGCGACACACCTGAGGCGTGCACTGCGTCACGCAAAGGCGAAATGAATCACGCGCCCCGGCCACACGACCCGGCCACACACCCCAGCGTTGGGCACACAAACGAAAGAGCCGCAGCGGCTGAAAACCGTTGCGGCTCAAAATGTGAGGTGGTCGGGGCGGTGGGATTCGAACTCACGACCCTCTGCTCCCAAAGCAGGAAAAGACGCCAGCATTGATCGGGTGTCTGGCCGGTTTCGTCTAACCTGATCGCGCCATGTGCCCCCGCATTCCATCGGCCATCTGAGCGGGCCGTTAGAACGATTGCCAAAACGCAAAAAAGGCCCCGCCCCACCGAAGTGAGACGGGGCAACGCTCTGGCAAGCGAGGAGACAACCGGTCGATCAGTTGGCGGGCGTGAAATCCACGTAGAACTTTTCGCCCGGCTTGAACTGGCCAAACAGTGCGGGGTTGGCAACCGTGATCGACAGCTCAGCACTGGGCGAGAACTTGGCAAACGTGTTGTCCTCGTCGCTGCCGTCGGCGGGGTAGCCGCCCGACTTGCAGACTGCGTGGAACTTCAGGGTTTCGCACAAGGGGTGCAGGGTGACGCTGGCGACTTGGAGCTTGGCGCGCATGGTGGTGGTCATAGGTAGCCTTTCAGTTGAGGGTGGTACTGCATCAATCGCTGCAGCGGGCGAAAACCGGAAATGCTTATTGGCTGCGCCAGCAAGACCGCAGCAGCCCGCGGGCCTGGATCAGCGTGCGGCCGGTATCGGCGGCTGACTCTGCGAAGCTGGCCAGCTCGGCAAGGCCCTGGCCATCGATGACGACAAAATCGCCTGCAGCCACGCCGGGTAGTCCGGCACCGGGGTGTCCATCACCGCGGCTGGCAGGGGCGGCAGCTCCACCGCCTGGCGCGGCGCCACCACAGTGCAAGGGGCGGGCGATGTCGCGCAGCCGCTCATCCAGAGCAGCAACACGGCCAGGGCCAGCCTGGCGAGATTGAGCAAGCGCATCTTGTGCCTCCAGCACGGTCTGAGTCAGGGTGCGCACGCGGGCCTGCGCGCGCTCGGTTTCGGCTGCGATGGCGTTGGCGCTGGCCAGCTGCACGGTGAGCAGTTGCGTGCGGGCCTGGGCGGCATCGGCGCGGGCGTGGGCCATGCCGACATCCAGCCGCACGCACAGAGCAGCCAGCACTGCCACAGCAGCGGCCCAGCACCAGCCCGGAACCAGGCCGGTGACCCGAGTGATCCAGAGGATTGCGGCCATGGTCACTCCCCGTAGACAAACAGGCCCGCGCGCTCCCAGTTGGCGCTCCACTCGGCGGGTCGCGGCTTGCCAGGACGCCAGGCGCTCAGGTACAGCGCCCAGCCTTGGTCCTGCTGATGCCGATCAGGCAAGCGCTTAGGGTCGGCCCACAGCAGCAAGCGAGCGAAGCCGGCCGCCAGCACGTCATCGAACTCGACGCGGCGCCAGACATCGGTGGCCTCGAAGTCAGCGCCGCGGGCGTGGCACAGCACCGCAGCCATGGCCGACGTGGCCGGGTTGCCAATCACGGCACGCACACCGCCGATCTCGTTTTGCCAAAGGCCGTGGGCAGGGCCGCGACCACCGCCAGGCAGCACCTGGCAACGTGCGCGCAGCCCGGACTCCTGCAGTCCGTTGGCAAGCATCTGGTGCCACGCCTGCGGGCTTCCGAGCTTGGGCGGCAAGATGGCCAGCGCCGGGAAAATGGCATCGCGCAGCACCGGCTCCAGCAAGGTGTCAATGACGGTGGTCATGGGTGCACCTCTTTGCGGTCTTCGTCGGTGAGCTGGCACTGGAAGTGCGCCGGCACTCCGTCGCGCCAGAAGCGCGCAGTCAGGGCCTGTACCAGCACCATGGCCAGGGTGATGAAGATCTGAGCGGCCGTGGGCGGCTGCGCAGGCAGGCACGGCGCCAGCACGCCGAATGGCGCCAGACCGCAAGCGGCAGCGGCGGCGGCCAGCACGCAGAAGGCAATGCGCACCGCGACCTCGGTCTGGGTGTCCGTGCGGACCATGCGGCAAAAGCACGTGTAGAACAGGCCCGCGCAGACCGCGGCGTTGATGTAGGTGGCGCTCATGTCACTGGCCCCCGGTGATCGTGGCGCGCACGCGGGCCACCACGCTATCGAGGATGTCGCGCCAGCGGTCTCCCACGGCCGAGATCAGGAAAGCCACCGGCGCCATCGCCTTGCTGGCCGGAAAGCCCAGGCGTTGCTCAAGCATCCAGGCCACGAAGCCGGTCAGGGCGGCAGACGTGGCCACCAGGCGCAGAAGCAGAAGCGCCCCATCGCGGCGGGTGGCAGTGCTGGCAGCAGAAAGGGGCCACAGCGCCCCGGCCAGGGCCGCAAAGAGCACGATGGCGTACTGCCCAAAAAACGGGCTGATCAGCGCCACCACGACTGCGGCGGTGTTGGCTTGCGGTTCGGTCATCTGGTCTCCCATGAAAAAAGCCCGCCGATTGGCGGGCTTGGTGGTGTGGCCGTTGTCAGACTTGCGGCACGAGAGGCTGCACGTCCGGGTTGAGGCTCAGGAACGCTTCGAGCTTTTCCCGGGGCGTCAGCACAACCGGCTCGGGCGTCGGCGGTTGTGCCTCCTCCCAGTGCTCATCGACATCGCAGTCCTGGGGGCCATCTACTGCGCGCCAACCGGCGCCATCGTTACGGACTGCGTAGCTCACAGGCTGTCCTCCCAACCCATGACCTGCAGGGTGTTCAGGCTGTCGCCGCTCGACCACCAGACCTGGCTGGGGCCGGATACGAGCGGGGCCATGACATTGACCAGGACGTAGGAAAAAGCATTGGCGAACTGCGCCGCCGTGTCGGTGACGTACAGCGTGCAGTCAGAGTTGGCCGCGGTGCCTCGGCCACTCACGCCGATGTTCGCCGCCGCCGCGGTGGACGGCACCGTGTTGGTCAGGCTCACCGACTGGCGACCAGACGAGGCGCCGGACGCGACAACCGGATAGGCCGCGACGTTAGAGCCGGCGGCCGGCTTGTAGGACCAGCGGCGGCCAGATTGGACGAACGAGAGCGGCCACTTGTTGGCGGTGCCATCGGTGCGAATCCAGCCCACGCGCGCCTTGTGCGTGTAGCCGCTGGGCATCGTCGGAGCCGTGGCCGACAGAGACATCAGCACAGCGGCTGTCGTGCCGTTGTGGATCACCCAAACCGAGTACCACGTCGAGGCGGCCAGCGCACCAGTGTCCAGGCCGTTCGCGCCTGTCGCTGAGGTGTTGAGCGTCAAGTTGACGTTGGTGAGAAGGCGGGCCGAGCCATCGGAGCCACGCAGCAGCAGCTCGGCCGATGTCACCGAAACACTTGCGCTGGCTCCCGTGGCGCTCATGGCCAAGTTCGAGAACGCCAGGGCTGATGCCGCCTGAGTGACCCCTGTCGCGGGGTTGAGCAGCACCCACTTGTCCAGCGTGCCGTCGTACTGCACCTCGATCCAATGGCCGCCGCCCGCAATGTCACCAGCCGAAAGGGGTGAGCCAGCGCCCTTCACGATGGTTTTGGCAGCGGTGCTGTTGGCTTGCAGGGTTGGGGTCGTGGACGTGTTGACAGAAGCTGCGCGCACGTACAGCGTCATCCCGTTGGACAACACCGTGACCGCTGGCGAGAAGTTGGCCACGATGGCGTCGGCCGAGCCACCCGCGGCGGCGATGTTGAAAGAGCTGTTCTGCAGGCCGGCCACCAGCAGGCCCGCGGACGGGATGACCGGCGCGCCGGGATAGGCGCTGATGTTGCCCGCGGTGATGGTGGTCTGGCCGTTGGCCACTGTGACGACGTACAAGCCGATGAAGCCACTGTCTGGCGCGGGGGTCGCCTGCGTGCCGGTGGCGGCAGCCGCGCCCGCCTTGGCCTGCAGCGCGACCGTGACGGCGCGCTTCGTAGCTTGCGACGAGCCGCTGTTGTTCGGACCAGAGTAGGCCGCGGCCGGGTTGGAGCTGTTGTAGTACGGGAGCACCACAGCGCCGGTGTCGGCCTCAGACAGAGCGGCCTGGATCAGGTAGTTAAGAGACTGTCCCGCCGTGCCCGGCGCCGTCAGGGTCAAAAACGTGGTGTCGAGGTTGATGCCCTGCTTCACCACCTGGTGCGCGGTGTCTGCAGACAGCGAGCTGTACGCCGAGGTGTCCAGGTTGGACAGAGCGTAGATGTCGCCGGGGGCCACAGCCACGCGCATCGAGGCGGGGCTGTCGGGGGTGACGGCCAGGCCGGTGGCAAAAGTGGTGGCACCGAACAGCGCAGCAGCGACCTTGGCAATCGCCAGCATCGTGTTGCGGTTCGTGTTCAGCAGGTCGGTCTCCAGCGGAATCTGACCTGGGTAGATGATCGGACGGTCCATCGTGTCTCCATGAAAAAGCCCGCCGCGGAAGTCCGGGGCGGGCGGGTTGCTCGGGTGGGTCTGCTGCTTAACTGGTGATCGCTGTCCAGACCGTGACGCCGGCGGGGCGGACAGCCTCCACTGCGGCGTAGATGGCGGCATCGCTGGCAGCTGTCTGTGCGCTGTCCAGGCTGGCGTACTCGGCACGGGATGCCTGCCCATACCCGCCGGACGGTGAGCCGTAGCCCGCCACGTAGGGGATGCCGGAGCTGGCCGGGCGAAAGGCAACGACGAAGCAGTCGAATGGCACGGCCAGCGAGCCGTAGCAGCCGGCAACGCCGTACCCAGCACCACCGATGCCGTAGCCACCGGTGTCCGCCGGCCGGGTGGGCTCGTAGATGATCGGCGCGCGACCCGTGAGGTCCAGCAGGGCCTCGTGGATGTGGCCTCCGCTGATGCTGCGGTAGCTGCCGTGGGCCTTGGCGTAGGCCTTTTCGAGCTGTGGCCGGTGATCGACGGGTGTGGGTGGGTAGGTGGGT
>CAIQIL010000471.1 GCA_903871865.1 uncultured Burkholderiales bacterium | reverse complement strand
GATGCCCGCGCCCTCGGCCAACAGCTCACGGGCATGTGCCTCCGCCAGTGCCCTGCGGTGTGCGCACCAGCCCAGCAAGAAGGTGGCCATGCTGCGGACATAGGCGTGGCCGTGGGCCTCGGCCAGGTGCAAGCTCTGGCTGGCACTGGCGCACAGGGCGTCCACGTCGCCACGGTGCAATCGGACCATGGCGCCCCAACCCAAGGCCCAGGCGAGGGAGTAGGCATGGTTCAGGTCGCGCGCACGCTGTTGGACGGCTTGCAGCCGCGCATCGACCTCACCGAGCCGGCCGGTGACCCAGTCGGCGTGCAGGGCGTGCACCTGCGTCACCAGCAGCAAATCGGTGGAGTACAGGGGGATGAGGCCGCGGTCCTGCGGGTCGCTGTAGCGGTGCTCGACCTGTTCGGCGTGGGTGGCCACTTCCACGAGCCGGCCGCTGTAGAAGGCCAGCTGCGACTGCATCATGTCGTGCACCAGCCAGGCTTGGCGGCTGTGTGCCTGGCGGGCCACGGTCTGCATGCGTCGGCCCATCGCGCTGGCCTGGACGATGTCGCCCTTGACCAGCTGGAACACGCAGTTGCCCCACAGCGGCCAGATGGCGTCATCGACCCCATCGCTCGCGCCGGCCAGTTGCTGGGCGCGGCCGTAGGCTTGCTCGACCTCTGGCGCCGCCCAGCCTTTGCCCAGCATGTGCGTGGTGCCCAGCAGGCCGCGCAATGGCATCTCCTGGCGGTCGCGCCAGGGCGAAGGCGGCTGGGCCAGGACCACGGCCAGGCCGGCGTCCAGGTGGGCCACGGCTTCGCTGAGGGACTTCTGCGTCAAGGCGCGCTCGCCGGCCAGGCGCCAGTGGTTCACGGCCACATCGTTCAGGCCGGCCTCGGTGGCATGGTGGGCCAGCTCGGCCGGATCGGTGTCGATGCGCGCCAGGAAGTGGGTCTGCAAGGTGTGCACCACCTGCGCGTGCAGCTGCTGGCGGCGCACCGCCACGAGCGAATCGCGCGCGGCGTCTTGCAGCAAGGCGTGGCGGAAGGCCAGTTGCGGCCCGCGCGGCCCGCCATCGCGCACCAGCACGCCAGCCTGCAGCAGGGTGTGGAGGTCGCGCTCGAACTCGGCCGGCGGGCGCGCGTCCATGGCCTGGAGCACGTCGAGGTCGAGCGTGCGGCCCAGCACCGCGGCGCGCTGCAGAAGCTCACGCGCGCAAGGGTGGCGGTCGAGCCGGGCCATCAGCGAGTCGCGCAGGGTGGCGGGCACCGGGGCATGGCCGTCGCGCAGGGCCACGCCGTCGATCAGCGAGCGCGCCAATTCCTCGACGAACAAGGGCACGCCATCGGTCTTGTGCGCGATGTGCTTGCGCGCGGCCTCGGTCAGGGTGTCAGCGCCCGCCAGGCGGTCCAGCAGCGCGCCGGTGTCTTCGGCACTGAGGCTGCTCACCGGCACGGGCGTGAGCACGGAGGCTGGCGCGAGCACGGGCAGGGTCTCCGGGCGGTGCGTGACCAGCAAGAGCAAGGGCCAGTCGCTCAAGCGGTGTCCCACGGCCTGGGCAAAGGCCAGGGTGCCGGGGTCGGCCCAATGCAGGTCCTCGATCAGCAGCAGGGTCGGGCGCTGCCGCGCACGGGCCGCCACCAAAGCCACCAAAGCTGCCAGGATGGCCGCATGGCGCTCGTGGGCGCTCGTGACCCAGGGGGCTGCGCGGTCTGGCCCCACATCGCCGTCGCTCAGCATCAGCAAGTCGGCCAAGGCGCTGGCGTGGGCTTCGCCGAGTTGGTGCACCGCCACCACCAGCTCGCGCAAACGCTCCCGCTGCAGCGCCGGGGACATGCCGTGGCGGATGTCGAGGCGGCGCATCAGGCCTTCGCGCAGCGGGTGGAACTCGGCATGGCGGTGCTGGGGCGAGCACTGCACCACCAGCGCGGCCAGGCCGGCGTTGCCCATGCGCTGGCGCAGCTCGCTGACCATGCGGGATTTGCCGATGCCAGCCTCGCCCGACAGCACCACGGCCTGCCCTTGACCTTGCGCAGCCTGCTGCCACCGATCGGTCAGCAGGGCCAGCTCTTGCTGGCGACCCACGAGCGGGCTCAGGCGCGCTGACGTGGCCGCCTCGAACCGGCTGGCGGTCTGGGCCAGGCCTTGCACGCGCCAGACCTGGTGGGGCGCACGCACCCCTTTGAGCGCGTGCACGCCCTGGTCTTCGCACACGAAGCGCCCTCCGGACAAACGCCGCGTGGCCTCGCCGATGAAGACCTGGCCGGGCGGTGCCAAGGCCTGCAAGCGCGCGGCCAGGTGGGGCGCATCGCCGAGCGCCAGGTGCTCGCGGTGGCTGCCAGCGCCGACGTCGCCCACCACCACGAGGCCGGTGTCGATGCCCACGCGCAAACGCAGGCCGCGCATGTTCGCCACGCCAGCCACGCCCGTCACGTCCAGCTCGGCCACGGCCTGCACCAGCGCCAAGCCGCTGTGCACGGCACGGATGGCGGCGTCTTCCTGAGCCAGCGGGTAGCCGAAATACACCAGCAAGCCATCGCCCAGGTACTGGGCCACCACGCCACCATGGCGCTGCAGGATGTCCACGGCGGCCTGCTGGTAAGCCAGCACGATGTCACGCCAGGCCTCCGGCGCGAGCGACTGGCACAGCGTCGTGGCATCGACCAGGTCGGCGAAGAGGATGGTCAGCTGACGGCGCTCCCCATCGGGCACCGCCGCGGCCTGAGGGCGCCGCGCCAAGGCCTGCAGCACGCGCTTGCGGTCGCCCAGCGGCAGGCCGATCTGGGCCAGGTCGGCTTCGCTGAGAGAACCCAGCACATCGACGTCGATGGCGTGGGTGCGCAACAGCGCTTCGAGGTGCGGCACACCAGCGTCCAACAGCCACTGGTGCAGCGCTGAGGTGCTCATGTCGGCGCCAAGCCCAGTGCCCAGGTGCAGACGGAGTCGGGGTCCAGCGTGGCGCCATGCGCCAGCAAGCGCTGCATGACCGTGGGCTCCAGCGCGTCTTCCACGGCGGCGTGGGCGCGCGACCAGGCATACACAGCCAGCACATCGTGCGAGCCCAGCGTGCGGTAGGTCTGCGCGGTGTAGCCCAGCAAGCGGGCCGCGGCTTCGTGGCGGCCTTCCATCGCGGCCAGCAGGGCCAGCAGGCCCGCGTACAGGCCCAGCCATTCCCAGCTGCGGCTGCGCGATGCGTCCAGGAAATCGCGCAAGGTGGCGCGGGCCTGGGCCAGGTCGGCGCGCACGAAGGCCACGCAGGCCACGATGGCCAGGGCGTGGACGACGAAATTGTCACGGCGGTGGCGGCCGCGCGCCAGGATGTCCTGGCTGATGCGCAAGGCCGCGTCGGTGTCGCCCAGCGCCAGGCTGATGGCGGCCAGGTCGCTGAGGCCCGCAGACGTCACGCCCTCCAGGCCGGCCGACTGCGCGCGCACCAGCAGGTTCTGGCAGACGCGGCGCGCATCGGCCATCAGCTCCAGGCTGCGCAGCACGCCGACCTCGGCCATCAAACGCTGGGTGAGCAGGCGCGCGGGCCAATCGGGACGCTCCAGGGCGCTCATCTCGCGCAGCAGGGCCACGGCCTCTTCGCGCGCCAGCATGCCGCTGCCGGCCACGCAGCGCAGCGCGAGGTAGACACCACGCGCGTCGTTGGCCGAGCGGCTGGCCTGCTCGGCACGCCGCGCACCTTGCAGCATGCCGGCGTTGTCCACGCCCCAGTGCAGGCGGCTGTGTTCCAGCCAGAAGCGGGCTGCGACAGGCTCCTCGCCCAGCGCATCGGCCAAAGCCTCGACCCGGCGCCCCCGCAGGCGGCCTTCCGGGGCCAGGCCCAGCAGCAGGAACAGCGGCCCGACCGCGCCCTGCAGGCGCACGGCCAGGTGGGAGTCATGGGCCACGGCCCAGTCCAGTGCCGCGCGCACGTTGTCGATGTCGCAGCCGAACTGGCCCAGCCAGGTGGCGTCTGCGCTCAGCCAGTAGGCCTCGTAAGCGCCGTCCATCAGCTCGGCCAGCGCGCGTGCATGGTGGGCTTGCAGCAAGGCCTGCTCGCCGCTGGCCTGGAGCTTGAGGCTGGCGTAGTCGCGCATGCTGTCGAGCAAGCGGTAGCGCGGTGACTCCCCGCCATCGACCGCGACCAGCGAACGATCGACCAGCGCGCCCAGGGTGTCCAGCACCAGCCACTCGTCCATGCAGGTGTCGGGCGTCAGGCCTTGCCCGAGCAAGGTGACGAGGCTGAGCGGGAAGCCGCCTGCGAACACCGCGATGCGCCGGAACAGGGCCTGCTCTGGCCGTGTCAGCAACTCGTGGCTCCAGTCGAGGGCGGCCATCAAGGTCTGGTGGCGATCGGGCACACCCGCGCTGTGGCCGGCGAGCAGGCGGAAACGCTCGTCCAGGCGCTGCACCACGCCGGGCAGGCCCAGCAGCGGCACACGCGAAGCCGCCAGCTTGATGGCCAGGGCCAGGCCATCGACACGGCGGCACAGCTCCGAGACCATGTCCACCTGCTCTGGCAGCAAGGTGTGGCTGCGGTCGAGCGCGCGGACCTGGTCCACGAACAAAGCCACCGCGCCATGCTGCAAGGCCTCGTCCACCGAAGCCCCGACCGGCGGGATGGAGAGCGGCCCCAGGCGGAAGACGCGCTCGCCATCGACCTTCAAAGGCACCTGGCTGGTCACCAACAGCCGCACACCCGGCGCGGCCTGCATCACGGCCTGAACCAAGTCGGTGACCGCCGCCAGCACGTGCTCGGCGTTGTCCAGCACCAGCAAGACCTTGAGCGGACCCAGGGCCGCGGCCAGGCTGGCCAGGCGATCCGCCCCAGCGACCGACAAGCCCAGCGCCTGGGACACGGCCGTGACCGCACACCCTGCCGAGCTCAGGCTGGCCAGATCGACCCAGGCCGTGCCATCCGGGCGGTCCGCGCGCCAACGGTGGGCGGCGGCCAGTGCCAGCGCGGTCTTGCCGATGCCGGCCGAACCCACCAGGGTGATGAGGGGCGCCGGCAGCAAGTCGTCCAGGGCGTCCAGGTCGCGCTCACGCCCCCAAAGGCGCTGTGCCTGCGTGGGCAGCGTGGCCAGCGCTTCGGCCGGGGCAGGTGCCGGCTCCGGCCTCGCCCGGCGCACCGGCGGCAGTTGCAAGTTCGACGGCAGGAGCGAGGATGGCACAGGCGGAAGAAAAGCCGGCGCCACCGCATGGCCGGATTCACGCGGCCGCAATGGCAGGACGAAACGGTAGCCCCGCCCAGGCACGGTGACGATGGCCCCCATGCCCAGCACCTTGCGCAAGGCCGACACCTGCACCTGGAGGTTGTTTTCCTCGACCACGAGGCCGGGCCAGACCAGCTCCATCAGCTCCGCCTTGGTGACCAAGCGGCCATGGCGCTGGGCCAGGGCGATCAGCAATTTACAGTACCACCATTCACCGTAGCTGATATGACAGGTGTGCCGGTAACGCTGGTATAAGGTATAGATGGCACAGTCACCGTTACAGTAGTTGTTCCGGCTGTCG
>CAIQIL010000470.1 GCA_903871865.1 uncultured Burkholderiales bacterium | reverse complement strand
GCACCACCTGCATCGGCAATGCCGGTGACCTCACGCCCGAGGTCAACCAGACCATCACCGACAACGACCTGGTCTGCGCGGCGGTGCTCTCGGGCAACCGCAACTTCGAAGCGCGCATCCACCCCAACCTGAAGGCCAATTTCCTGGCGTCGCCGCCGCTGGTGGTGGCCTACGCCATCGCCGGCAACGTGACGCGCGACCTCATGACCGAGCCGGTCGGCCTGGGCAAGGGCGGCAAGCCGGTGTACCTGGGCGACATCTGGCCGAGCAGCGAAGAAATCGCCAAGCTGATGAAGCACGCCATGAACGGCAAGGCCTTCCGCAAGAACTACGAGCAGGTGGCCAGCAAGCCCGGCAAGCTCTGGGAAAAGACCAAGGGCGTCAAGGGCCAGGTCTACGACTGGCCGCAAAGCAGCTACATCGCCCGCCCGCCCTTCTTCGACGGCTTCGAGCAAACCCCGAAGGACGCTGGCCTGGGCGTGGGCCTGAGCGGCCAGCAAGCGCGCATCATGGCCCTGTTCGGTGACTCCATCACCACCGACCACATCTCGCCAGCCGGCTCGATCAAGGAAGCCTCGCCCGCCGGCCAGTACCTGGTCGCGCAAGGTGTGAAGAAAGCCGACTTCAACAGCTACGGCTCACGCCGCGGCAACCACGAGGTGATGATGCGCGGCACCTTCGCCAACGTGCGCATCAAGAACCTGATGCTGCCCACGCTGGCCGACGGCAGCCGCGAGGAAGGTGGCTGGACGCTGTTCCAGAACGAGGGCGCAGCGAAGGGCGAGAAGCAGTTCATCTACGACGCGGCCATGCGCTACATCGCCGAGGGCACGCCCACCGTCATCTTCGGTGGCGAAGAGTACGGCACCGGTTCCAGCCGCGACTGGGCGGCCAAGGGCACCCAGCTGCTGGGCATCCAGGCCGTGATCGCCCGCAGCTTCGAGCGCATCCACCGCTCCAACCTGGTCGGCATGGGCGTGCTGCCACTGCAGTTCAAGGGCAACGACTCGTGGCAGTCGCTGGGCCTGAAGGGCGACGAACGCATCGCCATCGACCTGGGCGCTGAGATCAAGCCACAGGCCGATGTGAAGCTGCTGATCACCCGCGCCGATGGCCGCACTGACACGGTGGTGGTCAAGCTGCGCATCGACACCCCGATCGAGGTGAGCTATTACCAGCACGGCGGCATCCTGCCCTTCGTGCTGCGCCAGTTGCTGGCGGCCTGACAGACGGGCAGACCTGCAGCAGGCCACAGGTCACAGGCAGCGGGCAACAGGCGCTCGGGCATGTGACCGGCGCCTGTGGCGGGCCCCTGCCCTGGCGCCCGCCCTCAGGCCTTAGGTTGTTTCCGTGGCTTGGCTGGCGACTTGGCTGGTGCTTGGGCCCCAGCTTGGGCCCGCAACTCGGCCCGCATGGCGCGCCACTCGGCCGGTACGAAGAAGTCGCGGCGCAGGTCGCCCGGGTGCACCACGAACAGCGGGCCCCCCGAGGGGTTCTGGTCGTGCAGCACGTTCAAATCCTGGATCAGGCGGGCCTGCAACTCTGGCACCGTCTTGCCAGCGCCCGGCGCGACGGTCAGCGCCTCGATCACGGCCGCCGACACCAAATGGGCGGCGTACAGCGTGATGCCTGCGGGCGTGGGCGGCAAGGGCGTGCCCGCCCGCATGGCCAGGCGCGCGCCCTGCAGCAGGGCCTCGTCGCTGTCGGCCCAGTTCTGGATTTCGCCCAGCGCGTGGTTCTCCAGCGCCACCGCCTTGTACTTGACCAGCGTGGCGGCCACCACCTTGGCCGACTTGCGCGCCAGCGTGGGTGAGATGGTTTGGCCCGCGAGGGTGATGGTGCCGCGGTCCTTGTCGGTTTCGGCCGCGATCGTCTTGGCCCAGGCGCCCGCGCCCTTGAATTTCAGCAAGGCCACGACTTCGGCGGCCAGATAGCCCCGCACGATGTCCGCCGGGTGCGGGTCATTCGCCGGGCCGTCGCTGCGCAGCTTGCCGGGCGCACCGAAAGCCAGGCCCAGCGCCCGGAAATAGGCGATCAGGCCGATGCCCGCCGCCGGCCCGAGGTTGAGGATGCCCATGAGGTCGGACGAGGTCTCGTCGATGCGCTCGGACCAGTAATCGGCCAGGCCATGGCCCAGCGGTGCGAGGCTGGTGCGCAGGGCTTGCGCCAATTCGTCTTGCAGGCCGGTGTCGGCGTGGAGGATGTCGTGGCCAGCCGTCTCATGGCCCAGGGCCGCCCAGGACACCAGCCCGCCCGTGGCATTGGCCGGGGGCATGTTGACCACGCCCGCCTGCACCTTGAAGGAGGCGGTCGCGTCCACGGGCCAGGTGTAGGGACCGAAGTCCGGGTTGCCCCACTTGGCCAGGGGCGGCACCACGCCCTGGTCGGGCTCCTTGACACCGCGGCGGTCGGCCGCGCTCAGGAAGCCGTCGTACAGGTCGGAGATGAACTCCTGGAAGGCGCGGGTAGAGGGCTTGAGGTAGCCCTCGCCATGCTGCAGCACCGCCTGCGCGATGTCGAACAGCAAGCCGGCCGAGCTCTCGTGGTTCGGGTCCTGCAGCAGGATCTGCTTGAACTTGACCTCGCCCAAGCCCTGCAGGGTGGCGATGAAGGGCGAGACGAAGTGCTGCTCGTACACGGGCGGGAAGCTGCCGTGCACGGCCGTCAGGCGCTGGAGCAGGTCGGAGAAACGCACCGGGTCGGCCGGGCCGGTGTCCGTGGCTTCGGCCGCCAACCGGGCGTCGTCGATGGTGGCCGCCAGGCCAGGCAGCTTGATCAGCGCAGCTTTGCGCGAAGAAGATGCGGAGTCAGGTGCAGCGCGGCGCTTGGGTGCAGCTTTGGCGCCGGAAGAGGTCGAGGTCTTGGCCATGGTGTGTTTGCGTGCTTTGGAAAGGGCTGGGAATCAGCGGCTGCGCACACTCTAGGAGCACCGCCGTCACAGCGGCATCCCTAACATGGCCTGCCGTGGCCCCGATGCACGCGGCACGCTGGCGCCGAATCTCCCTCGACCTGCCCCCTCCCGCCATGCCTCTCAGGCGAGCCTCTCTTGTCAGATGGTCGGCACATTGTTAGCGTACATAACATTCAACCTGAGGAGAACCGCCATGCCCCTGTCCAACGCCCTTCCCCTGTCCTGGCTGCGCGCGCTGCTGCTGTGCGTCACATCGCTGCTCGGGCTCCTGCCAGGCGCCCATGCCGCCACGCAGGAAGCCGCCACCCGCTACCCCATCGTGCTGGTGCATGGCTTCATGGGTTTCAAAGACATCTTCGGGGTCGACTACTTCTACCAAGTGCCCGCGCTGCTGCGCAAGAACGGCGCCAAGGTCTATGTGGCGGCCGTCTCGGAGGTCAACAGCAGTTCGCTGCGCGGTGAGCAATTGCTGCAGCAGATGAAGCAGTGGTCCGCCAAAGATGGCATCACCAAGTTCAACCTGATCGGGCACAGCCAGGGCGGCCCGACCATCCGTTACGTTGCCGGGGTGGCGCCGCAGATGGTGGCCAGCGTGACGTCGATCGCCGGGCCGACCATCGTCACCGACGCGCAGGCCGCCGAGAGCAACATCAACAAGCTGATCACCAACTACGCCTCGATGGTCGAGTTCGCCGGCAGCTTCGTGGCCTGGATCTCGGGCAACGGCTCGCTGCCGCAAGACGCCTCCGCGCTGACGCTGAAGGCGGAACTGGACGATTTCGCCAAGCGCTTCCCGGCCGGCCTGCCCGCCACGTACTGCGGCGAAGGCGCGCCCGTGGTGGCGGGCATCCGCTACTACTCGGCCACGGGCCAGGGCGTGAAGACCAACGCCTGGGACATCTCCGATGCGGCCATGCAGCAGACCGTGGAGCCCGGGGACGGCGCCATCATCGCGTGCGCCGCCCACCTGGGCAAGGTCATCCGCGACGACTACCCCTGGAACCACATCGACGAGATGAACCACATCTTCGGCCTGATCGGCAAGGGTGCGCCGGACCCGGCCCAGTTCTACCTGACGCACGCCACGCGCTTGCGCCTGGCCGGGGTCTGAAGCCGGGCCGCGACAGGCTCAGGCCTTCAAGCGGGCCGCGACCTTCGCCGCCTTGGCCTCGTCGAAGCCCACGCTCAGCACCTCACCGTCCAGCTCGATGACCGGGCGCTTGATGACGCTGGCGTGCTGCAGCATCAGGGCTTTGGCGCTGGCCGCATCGACCACACCAGCCTTCACGGCCTCGTCGAGCTGGCGCCAGGTCGTGCCCTGGCGGTTGACCAGCGGCTCCCAGCCGACCTGGGCGATCCAGGCGTCCAGCCGGTCGGCGGGCACGCCCTGTTTCTTGTAGTCGTGAAAGACAAAGCCCGCGCCCTGCTCATCGAGCCAGGTGCGGGCTTTCTTGACGGTGTTGCAGTTGGGGATGCCGTAAACCAGCAATGACATGTTCGGAGCTCCAATGCATCGGGTCGATGCGTGAAGACCGAACTGTGGCACAGCCTGGTGGGCCGGGCCACATGCCGGGGATGGGTCCTAGGTGCCGCCTGATGCCACCGATGGACGCACAGGCACGCCGGCCAGTGCGAGCGCCTCCTGGTCGCTGAACAGGCGCGATCGCGTCACGAAGCTCAAGCCCAGCGAGCTCTCCAAAGAGAAGGAGTCGCCATGGCCCAACACCACATCGAGCATCAGCTGTGCACGCTGCCAGTAGGCGAACTGCGAGGGGCTCATGTGGAAGCCCACGCCGCCGACCTCGCCCAGGCAGATGTCCGTCGGGCTCAAGCGCATTTCGCCTTCGACCAGGCACATCGGTGCACTGCCATCGCAGCAGCCGCTGGACTGGTAGAATATCAAGGGCCCATGGCGGTCCTGGAGCCGCTCGATGACAAGGAGCGCTTCCGGGCTGGCAATCACCCGCAAGACAGTGGACGTGGTCGAAGCTGCACGGGTGTTCACGTTCAGCGCCATCCGCGTCAGAAGAAGCCCAGCTTGTTGGGGTCGTAGCTGACCAGCAGGTTCTTGGTCTGCTGGTAGTGGTCGAGCATGACCTTGTGGGTCTCGCGGCCAATGCCCGATTCCTTGTAGCCACCGAAGGCCGCGTGCGCCGGGTAGGCGTGGTAGCAGTTGGTCCACACGCGGCCGGCCTGGATGTGGCGGCCGAACTGGTAGGCGCGATTGCCGTTGCGCGTCCACACGCCGGCGCCCAGGCCATAGACCGTGTCGTTGGCGATCTGCAGGGCCTCGGCCTCGTCCTTGAAGGTGGTCACGGCCAGCACCGGGCCGAAGATTTCTTCCTGGAAGACGCGCATCTTGTTGTGGCCCTTGAACAGCGTGGGCTGCACGTAGTAGCCACCGGCCAGGT
>CAIQIL010000469.1 GCA_903871865.1 uncultured Burkholderiales bacterium | reverse complement strand
CTGGCACCATGGCCATCAGCGAGACCGGCTCGATCCAGGCCGAGCAGCTGGCCATCGACCAGATCAACGCGATGGGCGGCATCCTCGGCCGCAAGATCAAGGTGATCAAGGAAGACGGCGCCTCCGACTGGCCCACCTTCGCCGAGAAGAGCAAGAAGCTGCTCATCAACGACCGCTGCGCCGCCGTCTTCGGCTGCTGGACCTCGGCCTCGCGCAAGGCCGTGCTGCCCATCTTCGAGAAGGAAAACGGCTTGCTGTACTACCCGACCTTCTACGAAGGCCTGGAGCAGTCCAAGAACGTGATCTACACCGGCCAGGAAGCCACGCAACAGATCATCTACAGCCTGGACTGGGGCTCGAAAGAGAAGAAGGCCAAAACCTTCTTCCTGGTCGGCTCCGACTACATCTGGCCGCGCACCTCGATGAAGATCGCGCGCAAGCACATCGAGTCGGTGGGCAAGCTGGGCAGCGTGGTCGGCGAGGAGTACTACCCGCTGGGCCACACCAACTTCAACTCCCTGATCAACAAGATCAAGGTGGCCAAGCCCGACTGCATCTTCGCCGCCGTGGTGGGTGGCTCCAACGTGGCCTTCTACAAGCAGCTCAAGGCCGCTGGCATCACCGGTGCCAAGCAGTTCCTGCTGACCCTGTCGGTGACCGAGGACGAAATGCTGGGCGTGGGTGGTGAGAACTTCGCCGGCTTCTACAGCTCGATGAAGTACTTCCAGTCGCTGGACAACGCCAACAACAAGGCCTTCGTGGCCGCGTTCAAGAAGGCCTATGGCCCCAAGGCCGTGATCGGCGACGTGACCCAGGCCGGCTACCTCGGCCCCTGGCTGTGGAAGGCCGCGGTCGAGAAGGCCGGCAGCTTCGACGTGGACAAGGTCGTGGCGGCTTCGCCCGGCATCGAGCTGAAGACGGCGCCCGAGGGCTACGTGAAGCTGCATGCCAACCACCACCTGTGGAGCAAGTCGCGCATCGCACAAGGCCAGACCGACGGCACCTTCAGGGTGGTGTCCGAGTCGCCCGAGCTGATTGAACCCAACCCCTTCCCCAAGGGTTACCAGTGACCCCTTCGCTTTGAGCGTGCGGCTGGCGGGAACCAGCCGCTTTCCTGCAGCGGCCCGACCTTCGCACGGCCGGGCCGCGCAGGCTTTTTCGAGATGCTGGACCAACGAGGTGGACGATGACATTCACAGACATGCTCAACATCGGGCTCATGCAAGGCTTCGCCGGCCTGAGCCTGTTTTCCGTGCTGCTGCTCATGGGCCTGGGCCTGGCGGTGATCTTTGGCCAGATGGGCGTGATCAACATGGCCCACGGTGAGTTCATGACGATCGGCGCCTACACCATCTACCTGGGCTCGACGCTGACCGAGAAGTACGCGCCCGGTCTGGTGCAGATGTACTTCCCCGTGGCCATCGTCGCGGCCTTCTTCATCGCCTTCGCGGCCGGCTGGCTGACCGAGTGGGCGTTGATCCGCCACCTCTACAAACGCCCGCTGGACACCCTGCTGGCCACCTGGGGCCTGAGCCTGGGCCTGCAGCAGGTGTTCCGCTCCACCTTCGGCCCCAAGGAAGTCAGCCCCACCCTGCCCGACTGGCTGATGGGCTCGTGGGCACCGGCAGAGGGCCTGGACATCCCCATCAACGGCCTGTTCGTCATGGGCCTGACCGCCGTGGTCACCGCCTTCCTGCTGCTGGCGCTCTACAAAGCGCGCTGGGGCCTGCGGGTGCGCGCCACAGTGAGCAACCGCGTGATGGCCAACGCCATCGGCATCAACACCAAGAAGACCGACCGGCTGACGTTTGCCATCGGCTGCGGCATCGCCGGTGTGGCGGGTGCGGCCTTCACCACCATCGGTTCCACCGGCCCGACCAGCGGCTCGCTCTACATCGTGGACAGCTTCCTGGTCGTGACCTTCGGCGGCGCCGGCAGCCTGCTGGGCACCGTGGCCTCGGCCTTCGGCATCGCGCAGACACAGTCCATCTCCGAGTTCTTCATGAGCGGCTCCAACGCCAAGGTGCTGACGCTGATGACCGTGATCACGATCCTGATGCTGCGCCCGCAAGGCCTGTTCGCCTCCAAGGTGCGTCGCTGAAGCCTTCCCGGAACCCTAGGAGCAATCGCATGACAAAAATCCAAGACTGGCTCAAACAGCAACAGCTCGGCAGCTTCCTGCTGCTGGCCCTGGTGCTGCTGGTGGTGTTCCTGCTCGGGCTGGACACCTTCCGACTCAACCTGGTGGGCAAGTACCTGACCTATGCCTTCGTGGCGCTCGGCCTGGTGATGCTGTGGGGCCATGCCGGCATCCTCAGCCTCGGCCAGGGCGTGTTCTTTGGCCTGGGCGGCTACATGATGGCCATGTTCCTCAAGCTGGAAGCGTCCGACCCCATCAGCACCAAGATCCAGTCCACACCGGGCATCCCCGACTTCATGGACTGGAACCAGCTCACCGAATTGCCGATGTGGTGGGTGCCCTTCAAGAGCCTGCCGTTTGCCATCGCGGCCGTGGTCATCGTGCCCATGCTGCTGGCCTTCATCGTGAGCTTCGCGATGTTCAAGCGGCGCGTGGGTGGCGTGTACTTCGCCATCATCACCCAGGCCGTGGCCCTGGTGCTGACGGTGCTGATCATCGGCCAGCAGGGCTACACCGGCGGTGTCAACGGCATCACCGACCTGAAGACCGTGCTGGGCTGGGACATCCGCACCGACGGGCACCGCCTGGTCCTCTACTACGTGTGCTGTGCGCTGCTGCTGGGCTCGGTGCTGCTGTGCCGCTGGGTGCAGAAGTCCAAGCTGGGCACCCTGCTGCTGGCCATGCGCGACAAGGAAGACCGCGTGCGCTTCTCGGGCTACGACGTGGCCATGTTCAAGGTCTTCGCCTTCTGCCTGGCGGCGGGCATCTCGGCCATCGGTGGGGCGATGTTCTCGCTGCAGGTGGGCTTCATGTCACCGTCCTTCGTGGGCATCGTGCCTTCCATCGAGATGGTGATCTTCGCCGCGGTCGGTGGCCGCATGAGCCTGGTGGGCGCCATCTACGGCGCGCTGCTGGTGAACTTCGGCAAGACCTACTTCTCGGAGTCGGCGCCCGACCTGTGGCTCTTCCTGATGGCCGCGCTGTTCATCGGCGTGACCATGGCCTTCCCCGACGGCCTGGCCGGCCTGTGGGAGCAAAAGATCAAGCCGTGGTGGGCCCAGCGCCAGGCCGACCGCAAGGCCCAGGCCGAGCGCATCCAGGCGGCACACGCCATCTACCCGGCCGTGCTGCCGCCCGCACAAGGCCATGTCAACCAGATGCCTGGCGACATCAGCGGTCAACAAGCCTGACAGGAGACCTCCATGAACGCCACCGCCACCAGCAAAGAGTTCGTTCTCTATGTCGAAGACCTCACCGTGTCCTTCGACGGCTTCAAGGCCATCGACAGCCTCAACCTCTACGTGGACAAGAACGAGCTGCGCGTGATCATCGGCCCCAACGGCGCCGGCAAAACCACCCTGCTCGACCTCATCTGCGGCAAGACCAAGGCCTCCGCCGGCAGCATCCAGTTCAAGGACCAGGAGCTGACGCAGAAGTCCGAGCACGCCATCGTGCGCTCGGGCGTGGGCCGCAAGTTCCAGACGCCGTCCATCTACGAGAACCTCAGCGTCTTCCAGAACCTGGAGGTGTCCTACCCCGAGGGCCGCTCGGTCTTCGGCGCCCTGGCCTTCAAGTGCAGCGACGAGGTCAAGGCCCGCGTGCAAGTCGTGGCCGAAGAGATCGGTCTGGCCGACAAGCTCGGCACCGAAGCCGGCCTGCTCAGCCACGGCCAGAAGCACTGGTTGGAGATCGGCATGCTGCTGATGCAGGACCCCGAACTGCTGATGCTCGACGAGCCGATCGCCGGCATGAGCGCCAGGGAGCGCGAGCTCACCGCCGACCTGCTCAAGCGCATCTGCAAGGGGCGCTCGATGATCGTCATCGAGCACGACATGGCCTTCGTCGCCCAGATCGCTTCGAAGGTGACCGTGATGCACCAGGGAAAGATCCTCGCCGAAGGGACGATGGACCAGGTCCAGAGCGACCCCAAGGTGATTGATGTTTACCTCGGGCACTGAGCCGCCACCCACAAGGACCACACCATGTTGCAAGTCAAAGACCTGTACGTCAGCTACGGCCAGAGCGAGGCGCTGCACGGCATCTCGTTCGAGGCCCACCAGAACGAAACCGTGGCCATCATGGGCCGCAACGGCATGGGCAAGACCACGCTGTTCAAAAGCCTCATGGGCGTGCTGCCCACCAAGGCCGGCGAGATCCAGGTGGCCGGCAGCCGCGTCGAGAAGGACGAGAGCTACCGCCGCGTGGCCAAAGGCATCGCCTACGTGCCGCAGGGCCGCATGATCTTCCCCACGCTGACGGTCGAAGAGAACATCCAGACCGGCCTGGAGAACAGCAAGAGCAAGAAGATCCCGGAAGACATCTACGCGCTCTTCCCCGTGCTCTTCGACATGAAGCACCGCAAGGGCGGCAACCTCTCGGGCGGCCAGCAGCAGCAGCTCGCCATCGCGCGGGCCCTGGTCACCGACCCCAAGGTGCTGCTGCTCGACGAGCCCACCGAGGGCATCCAGCCGTCCATCATCAAAGACATCGCCAAGGCGCTCAACGAGATCCGCAAGCTGCGCGACATCACCATCGTGGTGAGCGAGCAGGTGCTGAGCTTCGCGATGGACGTGGCCGACCGCCTCTTCGTGATCGAAGGCGGCCGCCTGGTGCACGAAACCACCCGCGCCGACACCGATGCCGAGCGCATCAAGGCCTACCTCTCTGTTTGATCCCAACCTGCGTCAACGCCGAAGGAGCACACGATGGCTGACACCCTGATCAAGGTCGATCTCACCCAATCGCCCACCCTGAACGAGAACATCCACAACCGCTGGCACCCCGACATCCCGATGGCCTGCTGGGTCAACCCCGGTGACGAGTTCATCCTGGAGACCTTCGACTGGACCGGCGGCTTCATCCAGAACAACGATTCGGCCGATGACGTGCGCGACATCGACCTCACCACCGTGCACTACCTCAGCGGCCCGGTCGGCGTGAAGGGCGCAGAGCCCGGCGACCTGCTGGTGGTGGACCTGCTGGACATCGGCGCCAAGCAAGACAGCCTGTGGGGCTTCAACGGTTTCTTCAGCAAGAAGAACGGCGGCGGCTTCCTGACCGAGCACTACCCGCTGGCGCAGAAGTCCATCTGGGACATCCACGGCATGTTCACCAAGAGCCGCCACGTGCCTGGCGTGAGCTACGCCGGCCTGATCCACCCCGGCCTGATCGGCTGCCTGCCCGACCACAAGATGCTGGAGATGTGGAACACGCGCGAGCAAGAGCTGATCGACTCCGACCCCAGCAACACCGGCCTGGCCAACCCGCCCTTCGCCGGCACCGCCCACATGGGCAAGCTGACGGGCGAGGCCAAGGCCAAAGCCGCGGCCACTGCTGCACGCACCGTGCCGCCCCGCGAACACGGCGGCAACTGCGACATCAAGGACCTGTCGCGCGGCTCCAAGGTCTATTTCCCCGTTTACGTGGACGGCGCAGGCCTGAGCGTGGGCGACCTGCACTTCAGCCAGGGCGACGGCGAAATCACCTTCTGCGGCGCCATCGAGATGGCCGGCTGGGTGCACATGAAAGTCACCCTCATCAAGGGCGGCATGGCCAAGTACGGCATCAAGAACCCCATCTTCAAGCCCAGCCCGATCAAGCCGGTTTACAACGACTACCTGATCTTCGAAGGCATCTCGGTCGACGAGCAAGGCAAGCAGCTCTACCTGGACGTGAACGTGGCTTACCGCCAGGCCTGCCTCAACGCCATCGAGTACCTCAAGAAGTTCGGCTACAGCGGCGCCCAGGCCTACTCCATCCTGGGCACGGCGCCGGTGCCGGGCCACATCAGCGGCGTGGTCGACGTGCCCAATGCCTGCGCCACCCTGTGGCTGCCCACCGAG
>CAIQIL010000468.1 GCA_903871865.1 uncultured Burkholderiales bacterium | reverse complement strand
TCGCTCTCGATGAACAAGTGAAAGAGGGCGTGACGCTCTTGGTCGGATTGCCATGAACTCCACGCCTGTTTGATGGCAGCTTTGAGCGCTGGCGACGCTTTTGAATCGACCTTGTCAAGTACGTGGCCGACAGCGCGGCATAGAGCCATTGCTGCCACCCAGGTGATTTTGAAGCGCTGAGCATCGCTTTCAAGTTCGAGCAGCTGATGTGCAGCTTCAAGGTCTGCAAGGACTTTTCGCGCAGTTGCAGTCATGTCTATTGGAGCCGAACTGTCTCGATATGTACCAAGTGCGCCATCAAAGCATGGGAGTCCACTTGATGTGGGTTGTGCTCAAAAATGTGGCGTCCCGACGTTTTCAAGTTGCGCGGGAGTGTGAGCGCAGGGCGATGCCAAGTTATCCCCAGTTTTTGTGGATGAGTGATCTGAGTTCACGTTGGTTGTCCGCATTCGTATGCCTCAAAAGATCATGGCGCCACGGCGCTCTGAATCAGTGCCTTCTCATTGTGAAGCCATGGATGATTGGGTAAGTCATGGTGCAATTCAGAAAAGTGTGTCAGGCCACGCCACTGTGCTGCGTCACCAATTACATACAGGCGATGCTTGGCCCGCGTGATGGCCACGTTCAGCAGGTTGGGCTTGCCAGAAGCCCAGGCACGCGCCCCTGACCCGCCCTGACCAGGGGCCGTGCCCAGCACCAGGAACACGATTTCTGCTTCCTTGCCCTGGAAGGTGTGCACGGTTCCGCACTCGATCTGGCCCAACCCTGCATCCTTGATTCGCTTGATGCAGGCGTTCTTGACCTTGCGAAACGGCGAGATCACGAACACCTTGGCGGCCTTGTCCTTGCCTCCGGCCTTCCTGGCAGGTGTGAACGCCGGTTGCTGTTGAAGTTGGCGCAGGCAGTTCACCAGGACATGGAGTTCATCTTCGATGACCGGATGGCTGGCGCGGGTGGCGCGCACGTCCAGCCAGGCGCTGTCACCGAGCACGCAGGTGAACTTTGTTTTCTCAGGCTGGCCCTGATCGTCCACACGGCCATGCACCATCTGTTCGGCGTAGGCGATGCGGTTGGCCACGTTGAACATGGGATCGTCGCAGCGGCGGTGCGTGCGCAAGGGCATACCTGTCCAGATGGGCTTAACCTTCTCCGAATTTACGACTGTGCCCGTGACTTGGGACGCGACCCAGGAGCCATGGCGGGTGACACGGTCAGCCAGGGTCTGAACCGATTCGTCATTGGGTGACCACATGGGGTCCACGGCGTGGCGGCGGCGGAACTCTTCGACCAGCATCAGGGGCACGGTGAACACGGGTTCGATCTGCAAGGGATCGCCCACGAGCACCGCCCGCTGACTGCGCCAGATGGCACCGGCTGCAGATTGCGGGGTGGCTTGTCCTGCCTCATCGATCAGCAGCCAGCCCAGGCTGTCCTGACCCATGCCAGCGAACAGGCGGTCGAAGGAAGCGAGGGTGGTCGAGACCACCGGCACGATGAAGAAGAAGGCGTCCCACAACAGGGGGCGCTGCTCCAAGGGCAGCTTGTCTTTCAGCGAACCGGTGAGCATGCCGTTGACGGCACGCAGGTTGCCGATGAACTTGCCTGCGTTGGCCAGCACTGTCAGTCGGTGCAGCTCCATGGCTTGCAGGAAGATGCGAGCCCGCAGTGCGTCCAGCGCGGGGCTGACCGCCACCGACGCGCGATGGCGCTGATCGGCGGGCAGTTGCCAGAAACTGGCATTGGGGAAGTGCCGCGCCCCGGCGTCGTGTCCGGCTTTCAGCGCACGTTGGTGGCCTTGCAGTTCGCGCTCGGAACCCTGTAGTGTCAAGACCTGGGTGCTGTGCGCCTCGCGCTGTTGCTCAAGCCGTGCCTCGGCCATGGCGCCATCCTGAGCCAGTTGGGCCAGCGCTTCGGTGGCTTGTGCCAAGGCCTGCGTGGGCTCGACCAGCGTGGCGCGCAGCGTCTTCAAGCGTTCGGTGTCTTGGCCAAACCAAGCGCACAGCTTGTCCCACAGTTTGGGCAGGCATTGCGCACGCGCCTGGTCGAGCGTGGCCCGGCGGGAATCGACCAAGGCATGCTGGATGGCCTTGTTGTCCTGAAGTTGTTTGAGGTGGCGACTGGCTTGGTCGAGGGCTTGGGCCAGGGCCTGCACGGCATCACGCTGGGCATTGACCCGCTGTTGGCAGGCATCGATCCGCTGAGCCGCCTTTTCAGCCTGAAGCAAGACGCCACGGCGGGCATCGAAGTCACCCAGCAGCGCCAGGAAGGACTTCTTGGCCGCATGCCATTCGCCCTGATAGCGTGTGTAGTCGTTGCTGGCCGCTTCCAGCAGTTGTTTGATCGACGGTGGCAACGGATCGGCGGGCGCAGGGGTGCTGGCTTGAGCGGTCGCTGGGGCGGCGTCTTCTTGTGTGTTGCCGGGCGCTGGCGTTTCGGTGTTGGGTGCCTGCCGTGGTTCGTCCCGAAAAAATCCCCGGGCGAAAGATCGGCGGTTCCCGGCGTTGCCCAATGCGGCAGCCACCAGGCCCCAGCAGTCGATGGGTTGCTTGTCGTCGTCCACCACCTTCTGGGCCGCGAACACCTCGCGGATCACCTCGTCAAAGTAGGTGGCCGAGGCAAAGTCGCTGTGTACCTTCGCGCGTGCAGGCAGCTCCTGCGTGATGTTCTTGACCGCGTTGTTGTTGGTGCTGGTCACAACGATGGACGAGCCGCCCACCACCTTGGCCTTGAGGGGGAAGAAATTCCTGCCCGCCACGCTCACGCTGTCTTCGAACAGCTCGATGGGGCGGCTGAGCGCGGCGATCTTGCGTGCGCGCTCGGTGACCACCTCGGCGATCACGTCGCAAAGCAAGGTGGTCTTGCCCGTGCCCGGTGGGCCGTTGATGCCCAGCGTGCCGCCATCGCGTCCCAAGGTGCTGAGCACCTGGGCCACCGCAGCCTGCTGAGCCAGCACCAGCGGGGCTTCTGGTGAGGCTGGCCAACGAGCGCTGGGCAAGCGGGCCACGCTCACCAGTTCGCCCATGGCCGCGTGGTCGTTCAAGATGTCGATGCGCTGTTCAGTTGCAATGGGCGTGCCCAGAAAGGTGCTCAGGGCTTTGCCAAAGGGCTTGTTCTTGCCCGCCTGTGTGATCAGGCGGTTGAGGTCATCCAGGTAGAAGGAGTTCAGGTAGTCGATGGCGGCGTTGAGGCTGTCATCGAGGAAGCGGCGCTTGACCCGTGACACCCGAACCACCACACGCCAGTCCAGGTCTGCCGCATCGGCCCCTGGGCCCAGTAGCTTGCACACGGTGCGCAACTCGTCGTCCAGATCGCCCCAGGTCAAGGGGCTTGGTGCTGATGGGGTGTCCGGATGGCCAGTGGGCGGTGTTTGCTGCGCGTCGGTGGCGACGGGCCGAAGGTGGTGGCGTCGTTGACCGAACTCATCCGTGGCACGTGCCAGTCGGGCGTTGACGTTCTCCAGCGGCTCGGAATGCCACAGTGCATCGACCCCGTGGGCAAAGCTGGCAGGCAGGTAGCTGTCGAGCTTGGGGTGGCCATCTTCGTTGGCGACGAAGGCAGCAAGCCAGCCGTTTCCGGTTGCGCGCTGGCGTTCGCGCTCACTGAGGTTTTCCTCGGGGAATACCGATTGCAGCATCAACCGGGAGAGGTCCTCTGTGTCGGCCACGCCCACATAGACGACATGGACGTAGCCATGCTCTTGTGTTGGCTGAAAGTGGGGGTGCCGCCAAGGCAGGACATCGCCGCGTCTGAGCGTGACGATTTTGACCTGGTCGCTGCTGTCCTTGGCCGATGGTGCGGTCGGGATGTTGAAGACTTCCAGATCGCGCCAGAAGCGCAGGACAGAAAGCGGAGCGGTAGCCGATGCGTTCAACGAAAGACCTCGTCGGTGAATATCGGCGCGTACTTACAGCGTGTCCTGACCGATCAAGGGTGGGTGATCTGCGCGCTTGGCAACCAGACCGAAACAGTGGAAATGGTACAGCGCTTCAAGGAAGGGTTGCGGCCACAAAGTTCCTTGTGGATCGATGGGCGGAGTGGATTGAGGGCCTGTGGACGGCCATGTCCACGACCTTGATTTCAGAGGGGCGGATGAGATTCTGAATGCATGGACACGCACAAGGCATGTCCCTCAACCGTGCAGGAGCCCTTCATGAAATTCACCAAGACAGAGATCGATGCCGTGATCGCGGCATCCCCCCGTACCACAGCCCCCTTGAACAAGTTGGTGCTGTCGGCAGACCATCAGGTGCGCACAGGCGGCAGCACCAGCAAGATGAGCATCGCCGAG
>CAIQIL010000467.1 GCA_903871865.1 uncultured Burkholderiales bacterium | reverse complement strand
TTGACGACGACCGGCAACTCCGGGTCGGCCGCCTTGTACTGGCGCAGGCGCATCTCCAGCTCGCCCAGGCTGACCAGGGCCGTGTCCAGGTAGATGCGCCCGTCCGAGGTGACGGTCACCGCCTTGGTCTTGGGCTTGCCCATGCTGGGCGAGGCCCCGGCCTTGGGCAGGTTCACCGCGATGCCTTGCACCGTGGCCGTGGCCATGATGACGAACACGATCAACAGCGTCCAGGCCAGGTCCATCAAGGGCGTGAGGTTGAGCTCGTCGTAGAGCTTGAACTGGGTTTTGAGTAGCATGGCGCTGCTCCTTGTTCGGGGGGATCAAGCGGCCTTGGCCTGCGCGACCTTGGCCAGCGAGGAACGCAGCGCCAGCTTGCCCAGCAGCTCGTTGGCGAACACCTCCATGTCGGCGGTGATCTCGCCGATCTGCGAGGCCAGGTAGTTGTAGCCAAACAGCACCGGGATGGCCACCACCAGGCCGGAGACCGTGGCCGTCAGCGCCGCCGCCACGCCCGGCGCGATGGTGTTGACGTTCACATCGCCCGCCATGGCGATGCTGGCGAAGGTGATCATGATGCCGACCACCGTGCCCAGCAGGCCCAGGAAGGGCGCGCCCGACACCGACAGCGTCAGGAACACCAGGCGGCCATTGAGCCGGTGCGACTCTTCCACGATGGTGGCGTCCAGGCCGGCGCGCACCACCTCCAGCGCCTGCGGTGTCAGCTCGCCGCCGGTCAGCTGGCGGACGTTGAAGACCTCGCTCAGGCCGCGGTGGAAGAGGTGGAACAGCGGTGACTCGGCCCAGCTGCCGGCTTGCGCGTTGGCGGCGTCCAGCTCCATGCGCGCCAGCGGGGTCGCCCCGTCTCTGAACACGGCCAGGAAGCCGTTGTTCTGGCGCTTGACGCGGCCGATCAGGCGCAGCTTGACCACCATCACCTCCACGCTGATCAGGCCCAGCAGGCCGATGAGGCCGATGACGATCCAGCCGTCCAGGCTCACCGCATTGAGCAGGGTGCGCAGCACCGCGCCGTACTCGCTGCCACCGCCACTCTCGTCGCCACCGTACTGGGCCAGCTTGCTCATGGGGTGCTGGCCGATGGCCGCGGCGCGCAACCACTCGGGCGCTCGCACCATGTTCGACACCTGCACCTCGTCGATCTCGGCGGCCACGCCACCGCTGCCGGAGGCGTCCGCTCCGACCAGCACATCGCCCTTGAACTCGGGCAGGCGCATGGTGCCGGTGGCGGCCTCCTGGCCATCCACGAACAGCTGAGCGCGGTCGCCCAGCGTGAAAGCCAGGTGGTGCCAACTGGACCCGTCGATGGGCGCTTCGGCCACGATGCGCCCGCTCTGGGCGCCGTCCTTGACCAGCAGGTAGGGCCGCCCGGCGTCCAGGCCAAACACCAGCTTCTTGCCATCCTCGTCGCGTGTGAGCAGCGTCCCCTTGGCCGCCGCATCGGCCGGCTTGACCCAGAGGTTGACCGTCAGGCCCGTGCCCGATGGCGTGGCCAGTGATGGCGCGCCTGCGATGCGCAAGGTCTGCGTCGCCCCCAGGGACAGGCCAAAGCCCATGGCGCCATCCCCCTGCAGCTTGCCTGTGGAAGCACTGACGGTGTTGCCATAGCCGGTCGCATCACGCGGCATGCCGTCGCGGTCGGCGAAGTGGAAGGCGGCCACCGTGTGGGCATCGAAGCTGGCCTTGGCACTGCCCGCGGCCGGCGCCGAGGCGTTGCCGAAGTACATGTAGATGCCGGCGTCCTTGCCGCCCACGGTGGGCACCTGCACCCAGACGATGGCGATCTCGTTGATGGGGTCGAACTGCTCGACGTGGAAGTTCAGCGGCGTGGTGTCGTCGTCGGCCATGAAGCGCAGGTCACCGCCGTTTTGCTGCGCGTCGAGGAAGGGGAAGTTGCCCGCGTGCAGCCGGATCGGCACCAGCACCTGCTGCACCGGCCCGCCCAATGCGGGCGTCTCTGCGCCGTCCAGCGCGATCTTCTTGCGGTACGACCACTCGGTGTTCCACCAGGCCTGCGCCACAAGGGGCAGGCACAGCAGCAGCCCCAGCAAGGCACGCTGGACGATGGCCCATGGCCGACCTCCTGATTCCACTGACTTCACGCTCAACATGTCGGGCTCCCTGTGGTGTGCAAACGAAGCGAAGCATCCGGGCCGCCAGAGGCCCCTTGTTTGAGGCACATCAAAGGCGCCGGCAATGCCAAAAATCGGCGTCAAAGGGCGCATCGCGCATGGCCTGAAGGGATGCCCAAGGGCATGCGGAAATGATCGATCGCAGTCCATTGGGACCATGCGCAAGGCCTGCGAAGCGATCAACCCAGGCAGCGACTCGGGTACCCGCGCGGCCAATCCACAGCGCGCCACTCGCCCATCGCACCTTGTCATCAAGCGCGTGACTGCGCGCTCTCAAGCTGTCCCTTGACAGGTCGGCATCCGCCGATCACGCAAGGCTTGAGGTGAACAGATGAGCAAGGCCAGCATCATTGGTGCGTACAACACGGCGTTCGGCGCCTTCGTCCGCAAGGACAAGGCGAGCGGCCTGTTGACCGACACGAAGACCTATTACGAGTTGCTGATCGAGGCCGGTCGCGGTGCCATCGCCGATGCCGGCCTGGAGGCCAAGGACATCGACGCCATCTACGTGGGCTCGTGCTCGCCGGCTTCCTTCCTCAACCAGGAGCACGTGGCCCCGATCGCCGCCGAGATCGACCCGGCGCTGCGCTTCAAGCCCATGACGCGCTGCGAGTGCGCCCGCGCCTCGTCTTCCGTGGCCTTGTACGACGCGGTCTATGCGATCGAGGCCGGGCGGGCGCGCCATGTGCTGGTGATCGGCGTCGAGAAGATGAACCTCCTGCCCACGCCGCAGATGACCCATGTGCTGGCGTGCTGCTCGCACTGGCCCAGCGAGGGCTCGAAGGGCTGGAGCTTCCCCATGCTGTTCGCCGAGTACGCCAAGGGCTACCAGGCACACTACAAGATCCCCACCGCGGAGCTGGAGAAGATGCTCTGGACGGCCGGGGCGCTCTGCTACAAGAACGGCGCGGAGAACCCGCTGGCCCATGTCCAGAACGGCCCCACCACGGTGGAGGCCATCATGAAGCTCAACGAGGTGGACGAGAAGGGCAAGTGCAAGAACATGATGATCGCCGCGCCCCAGCGGCTGCACGACTGCTCGCTGGTGACGGACGGGGCGGCGGCGGTAGTGATCACCCTGACCTCGAACGTGAGCGACCGGAAGCGGGCCGTGGAGATCGCCGGCATCGGGCACTCCATCGAGCGGCTGCCCGAGAATGTCCGGCCCAACATGCACGAGCTGATGGCGGGCAAGGACGCCGCGGCCAAGGCCTACGAGGAGGCCGGCATCACGGCCGCCGACATCGACCTGGCGGAAGTCCACGACTGCTTCACCATCAACCAGGTGCTGTCCATGGAGGCGCTCGGCCTT
>CAIQIL010000466.1 GCA_903871865.1 uncultured Burkholderiales bacterium | reverse complement strand
CTTGGCCGCTTCCTCGAAGAATGCGCCGAAGGCCTTGGACTGCGTCATCAGCGATGCGTCGTAAGCGGGCAGACCATATTCGCTCTCGAAGCGCGCGGCCATCACGCGGGGCAGCTCGGGCATCTGCGCGCGCACGCGCTCGACCCACTCGGGCGCGATCACCAGCGGTGGCAGGTCGGGGTCGGGGAAGTAGCGGTAGTCGTGCGCGTCTTCCTTGCTGCGCATGGCGCGCGTCTCGCCCGTGTCCGGGTTGAACAGCACGGTGGCTTGCTGGATGGCGCGGCCGTCCTCGATCTCGTCGATCTGCCAGTTGATCTCGTAGTCAGCGGCCTGCACGATGTGCTTGAAGCTGTTGAGGTTCTTGATCTCGCGGCGGGTGCCCAGCGGCGCGCCGGGCTTGCGCACCGACACGTTGACGTCGCAGCGGAAGGAGCCTTCCTGCATGTTGCCGTCGCAGATGCCCAACCACACCACCAGCGTGTGCAGGGCGCGCGCGTACTCGGCGGCCTCGGCGCTGGTGCGGATGTCCGGCTCGGTCACGATCTCGATGAGCGGGGTGCCGGCGCGGTTGAGGTCGATGCCCGAGGACTTCTCGCCGTTGAAACCGCTGAAGTCATCGTGCAGGGATTTGCCCGCGTCTTCTTCCAGGTGGGCGCGCACCAGGCGCACGGTGTGCGGCGTGTCGCCCACGAAGAAGCTCACCGAGCCGCCTTGCACGACGGGGATCTCGTACTGGCTGATTTGGTAGCCCTTGGGCAGGTCGGGGTAAAAGTAGTTCTTGCGCGCGAAGATGGAGCGCGGCGCGATGTGCGAACCCACCGACAGACCGAACGCGATGGCGCGTTCGACGGCGCCCTTGTTCATCACGGGCAAGGTGCCAGGCAGGGCCATGTCCACGGGGCAGGCCTGCGTGTTGGGCGCGGCGCCGAACTGGGTCGAGGCGCCGGAGAAGATCTTCGACTGTGTCGAGAGCTGGACGTGGGTTTCGATGCCGATGACGACCTCGTAGCCACGGACCATCTTGGGGGTCGCTGGGGAGCTCATGGTGTGTCTGGTGGGGTTCGTCGTCGGGTCAGGCCAGGGCGGTGGGCTGACGCTGGTGCCAGTCGGTGGCCTGCTGGAAGGCGTGGGCCGCGTGCAGCAGCTGGGCCTCTTGCCAGTAGTTGCCGATCAGCTGCAGGCCCACGGGCAACTGGTGCTCGCCGAAGCCGCAAGGCACGCTCATGCCGGGCAGGCCGGCCAGGGAGGCGGGCAGGGTGAAGATGTCGGCGAGGTACTCCTGAACCGGGTCGGTCGATGACCCGATGGCCCGCGCCACCGTCGGCGACACCGGGCCGGCGATCACGTCGCAGACCTTGAAGGCGGCCTGGAAGTCGTCGGCGATCATGCGGCGCAGCTTCTGCGCCTGCAGGTAGTAGGCGTCGTAGTAGCCGTGGCTCAGCACGTAGGCGCCGATCATGATGCGGCGCTTGACCTCGGGTCCGAAGCCTTCGGCGCGGGTCTTGCGGTACATGTCGTTGAGGTCGCTGTATTTCTGCGCGCGGTGGCCGAACTTGACGCCGTCGAAGCGGCTCAGGTTGGACGAGGCCTCGGCCGGCGCGATGATGTAGTACACCGGGATCGACAGCTCGGTGCGTGGCAAGCTGACGTCCACCAGCGTGGCACCCAGGGCTTCGAGCTGCGCCAGCGCGGCGCGCGTGGCGGCCAGCACATCGGCGCTGACGCCTTCGCCGAAGAACTCCTTCGGGACCCCCACGCGCAGGCCGGCCAGCGGGCGGGCCTTGTCGGCCAGTTCGGCGGCCAGCGACAGCGCGGCCAGCTCGCGGCCGATGACGCCGGGGGCGTTGGCCGCCAGGGTGCCGTCGTGCAGGCGGACTTGCTCGGCGCTGGTGGCGTCGCGCGCGTCAAAGCCGCTCATGGCGTCCAGCAGCAAGGCGCAGTCTTCGGCGGTGCGGGCCATGGGGCCGGCCTGGTCGAGCGACGAGGCGAAGGCGATCATGCCGAAGCGCGAGCAGCGGCCGTAGGTGGGCTTGATGCCGGTGATGCCGGTCAGCGCGGCGGGCTGGCGGATGGAGCCGCCCGTGTCGGTGCCGGTGGTCGCGGCGACCAGGCGCGCGGCCACGGCCACGGCCGAGCCACCCGAGGAGCCGCCAGGGATGCGGCTGGTGTCCCAGGGGTTGCGGGCCTTGGCGTAGGCCGAGTTCTCGTTGGCGCCGCCCATGGCGAATTCGTCGCAGTTGAGCTTGCCCACGTTGACCACGCCGGCGGTCTTCAGTTGCGCCACGACGGTCGCGTCAAAGGGCGATTGGTAGCCCTTGAGCATCTTGGAGGCGGCCGTGGTCGGTAGGCCTTGCGTCACGAAGATGTCCTTGTGTGCGATCGGCAAGCCGTCCAGCGGACCGAGGGCCTGGCCGGCGGCGCGGCGGGCGTCGGCGGCGGCGGCGGCGGCCAGTGCGCCGTCGGCATCGACGTGCAGGAAGGCGCCGAGCGCGGCGTGCGCGGCAATGCGGTCCAGGGCGTGTTGGGTCAGGGCGACCGAGGTGGTCTGGCCGGCGTTCAGGGCCTGGCTTTGCTGCGCCAGGGTCAGGTCATGCAAATCTTGCAAGGGCAGGGCGGTCATGGCACTCATTCGATCACCTTGGGCACCAGGAACAGGCCTTCGTCGCGGGCCGGGGCGTTGGCCATGTTGGCCTCGCGGTTGTCGCCTTCGGTGACGGCGTCTTCCCGCAGGCGCAGGGTGACGTCCTCGATGGCCGACAGCGGGGTGTACAGGGGCTCGACGCCCGAGGTGTCGATGGCGCGCATCTTCTCGACGATGGCGAAGAATTCGTTGAGCTGGGTCAGCATCGCAGCCTGCTCGTCGGCGCGCAATTCGAGGCGCGCCAACTGGGCGATGCGGCTGACTTCCGTGGGGGTCAGGGCCATGGTTTCATCCAGGGGTAACAGTCGGTTGGTCCAGCCCCGGAAACGGGGAGACCTTGCGGTATTATCCTAGGTTATCCACAAGTCTTTGTGGCAGCGGTGCTCGGCCCGACCAGGGTTGTCGCAGGCGCGGCCAGAAGCGGGGAGAGTTCATGACGCGCAGCTTCGGCTGCGAGGTCGCCAGTGGGCCTGGTCCGGGCCCAGTTTCGTCGTCAGATTCCGTCGTCAGATTTCAAGAGGCCACACGGGCCCATCGGGTTGGCTGGTTGGGTGTTTTGTGCGTGAGTTCCTCCGCATCCCGCCCGCAGGTGCCGACCTCCGCCCGCAGCCGGAGCGCCATCGCCATGTATTCCATGTTCCGCAAGTATTTTTCCACCGACCTGGCCATCGACCTGGGCACGGCCAACACGCTCATTTATGTGCGTGACAAGGGCATCGTCCTCGACGAGCCTTCGGTGGTCTCGATCCGCCACGAAGGCGGTCCCAACGGCAAGAAGACCATCCAGGCGGTGGGCTCCGAGGCCAAGGCCATGCTGGGCAAGGTGCCCGGCAACATCGAGGCCATCCGCCCGATGAAGGATGGCGTGATCGCCGACTTCACCGTCACCGAGCAGATGCTCAAGCAGTTCATCAAGATGGTGCACCCGCGCTCGGTCCTGAAGCCGTCGCCGCGCATCATCATCTGCGTGCCCTGCGGCTCCACCCAGGTCGAGCGCCGCGCCATCCGCGAGTCGGCCCTGGGTGCCGGCGCCTCCGAGGTTTACCTGATCGAAGAACCCATGGCCGCGGCCATCGGTGCCGGCCTGCCG
>CAIQIL010000465.1 GCA_903871865.1 uncultured Burkholderiales bacterium | reverse complement strand
GGGTCATACTCAGTACGACATCCTCGACGCCTTCGACACCTTCGGCACGGGCGTGGGCTCGTCGGCCTCCAGCGGCATCGTCTCGACCACCAGCCGCGCCAACAACAGCGTCAAGTACAGCTCGCCCACCCTGGGTGGCTTCAGCGGCGTGGCCCTGGTCGGCATGGGCGAGACCACCCCCACCGCGACGAACAGTGGCGACAACGCCAACGTCTACGCCCTGGGCGGCACCTACACCGGTGGCCCCTTCAGCGCGGGCCTGGCGCTGAACATGTTCAAGCGCGGCACCAACGCTCAGGTGGACGCCCGCTACGTGCTGGCCACCGCGTCGTACGACTTTGGCGTGGCCAAGCTCTCGGGCGCGGTGCAGAAGGTGCGCAACCTGTCGGGCACCGACAGCGTGGACCGCACCGAAGCCATGGTCGGCGTGAACGTGCCTGTGACGGAGCGCAACACCGTCAGCGCCGCCGTCGGCCAGGTCACCACCTCGCACCAGTCGTCCTTGAACGCCCGCCAGTGGACCCTGGGCGCCACCCACGTGATGAGCAAGCGCACCAGCTTCTACGGCGTGCTGAGCCACATCGGCAACGGCGCGGCCACCAGCTACACGACGACGGCGGCCAACGGCTTGGGGCCCACCACCTCGGCCGGCAAGGACGTGAGCAGCCTGCAAGTGGGCGTGCGGCACGCATTTTGATAGCGTGTTGACCGGGTGGCCCCACACCGGGGCTGCCTGGTTTGAAAGGAACAACGATGAGCTACCAATGGAATTGGTCCGTCTTCACGCAGGAGACGGTGGTGGGCGATGGCAGCACCTACGCGGGCTGGATGCTCGCTGGCCTGAAGATGACGTTGACGGTGTCGCTGAGCGCCTGGGTCTTGGCCCTGGTGATGGGCGCCATCGTCGGCGTGTTGCGCACGGTGCCGGGCAAAGGCCTGCAGCGGGTGGCCACGGCCTACGTGGAGGTGCTGCGCAACATCCCGCTGCTGGTCCAGCTCTTCATCTGGTATTTCATCGTGCCGGAGTTGCTGCCCACGGCCTGGGGCAACGCCATCAAGCAATTGCCGCCTGACGTGCAGCAGCTGGGTGCGGCCATCCTGTGCCTAGGCCTGTTCACCTCGGCCCGTGTGAGCGAGCAGGTGCGCGCCGGCATCGAGAGCTTGCCCATCGGCCAGACGCGGGCTGCGCTCGCTTTGGGCCTGACGCTGCCGCAGGCCTACCGCCTGGTGCTGCTGCCCATGGCGTTCCGGCTCATCGTGCCGCCGCTGACCTCGGAGTTCCTCAACATCTTCAAGAACTCGGCCGTGTGCTCGACCATCGGCCTGCTGGAGCTGGCCGCGCAAGGCCGCCAGCTGGTGGACTACACCGCGCAGCCCTACGAGTCCTTCATCGCCGTCACGCTGATGTACCTGCTCATCAACGTGGTCGTGATGACGCTCATGGGCTGGTTGGAGCGCCGCGTCAAGGTGCCCGGCTACATGGGCCAATGAGCCTGAAGGAGACCCGACATGGCTTATGAATTCGATTGGTCGTCCATCCCTGGCGCCCTGCCCTTCCTCGCGGAAGGTCTGGGGGTCTCGCTGAAGATCACGCTGGTGGCCCTGGTGGTCGGCATGGTGTGGGGCACGGTGCTGGCGCTGATGCGCCTGTCGCCGGCCGCACCACTGCGCTGGTTCGCCACCGGCTACATCAACCTCTTCCGCTCGGTGCCACTGGTGATGGTGCTGCTGTGGTTCTTCCTGCTGATCCCGCAGCTGCTCAGCCAGCTCTTCAGCCTGTCGCCAGGCACCGACGTGCGCCTGACCTCGGCCTTGGTGGGCTTCGCGCTGTTCGAGTCGGCCTACTACGCGGAAATCATCCGCGCGGGCATCCAGTCGGTGCCCAAGGGCCAGCTGTCGGCGGCCACGGCGCTGGGCCTCAGCCGCGGCCAGGCCATGCGCCTGGTGGTGCTGCCGCAGGCCATGCGCAACATGGTGCCGCTGCTGCTGACGCAGGCCATCGTGCTGTTCCAGGACACCTCGCTGGTCTACGTGTCCGCCCTGGCCGACTTCTTTGGCTCGGCCTACAAGGTGGGTGACCGCGACGGGCGTCTCGTGGAGATGCTGCTGTTCGCCGGCGCCGTTTACTTCGTGCTTTGCTTCGCCCTCTCGCGCCTCGTGCAGGCGCTGCAGAAGCCCAAGGCCCAACACTGATCCCCCCTGACAGCCCCCGGGAGTCCCCCATGATCCAGATCGACAACGTCTCCAAGCACTACGGCAGCTTCCAGGTCCTGACCGACTGCACCACGAACGTCCAAAAGGGCGAGGTGGTGGTGGTGTGCGGGCCCTCGGGCTCGGGCAAGTCCACCCTCATCAAAACCGTCAACGGGCTGGAGCCCTTCCAGGCAGGCCGCATCCTGGTCGATGGCACCTCGGTGGGCAACCCGAAAACCAACTTGTCCCAGCTGCGCAGCCGCGTGGGCATGGTGTTCCAGCACTTCGAGCTGTTCCCGCACCTGTCCATCGTGGACAACCTGACGCTGGCGCAACGCCACGTGCTGGGCCGCAGCACCGACGAGGCCGTGGCCAAGGGCATGGGCCTGCTGGAGCGCGTGGGCCTGAAAGCGCACGCCGCCAAGATGCCCGGTCAGCTTTCGGGCGGCCAGCAGCAGCGCGTGGCCATCGCCCGTGCGCTGTGCATGGACCCCATCGTGATGCTGTTCGACGAGCCCACCTCGGCGCTCGACCCCGAGATGGTCGGCGAGGTGCTGGACGTGATGACCGAGCTGGCCCAGGAGGGCATGACCATGATGTGCGTGACCCACGAGATGGGCTTCGCCCGCCGCGTGGCCGACCGCGTGATCTTCATGGACGCCGGCCGCATCGTCGAAGACCGCCCCAAGGCCGACTTCTTTGACCACCCCGAATCCGAGCGCGCCCAGCAGTTCCTCGCGCGCATCCTGCACCACTGACACCGTTCCTGTTTGCCACAACGGGCGCGCAGGGCGTGCCCACAGAGGAGACCCGTCATGAGCACCCGCCTGCCGTCGTACCTGAACGCCGCCGAGCCCGGCCCCTGGGCCATGTTCCTGCAACAGCTGGACCGCGTCGAGCCCCACCTGGGCGAGCTGGCCCGCTGGACCGACACCCTGCGCCGGCCCAAGCGCACCCTCGTGGTCGACGTGCCCGTGCGCATGGACGATGGCCGCATCGAGCACTTCGAGGGCTTCCGCGTGCAGCACAACCTTTCGCGCGGCCCCGGCAAGGGCGGCGTGCGCTTCCACCCGGCGGTGAACCTGTCCGAGGTCATGGCGCTGTCGGGCTGGATGACCGTCAAGAACGCGGCCGTCAACCTGCCCTATGGCGGCGCCAAGGGCGGCGTGCGCGTGGACCCGGGCCAGCTGTCGCGCGGCGAGCTGGAGCGCCTGACACGGCGCTACACCAGCGAACTCGGTGACTTCATCGGCGCCGAGCGCGACATCCCCGCGCCCGACGTGGGCACCAACGACCAGGTCATGGCCTGGATGATGGACACCTACTCGGTCAACCACGGCACGATGCAACCGGGCGTGGTCACCGGCAAGCCCGTCAGCATGGGCGGCAGCCTGGGGCGGCGTGACGCCACCGGCCGCGGCTGCTTCGTCGTGGCCCGCGAGGCCATGCGCCGCCTGGGCCTGCCGCTGGCCGGCGCCCGCGTGGCCGTGCAGGGCTTCGGCAACGTGGGCAACGCCACGGCCCGCGCCTTCCACGACGAAGGCGCCCGCCTGATCGCCGTGCAGGACGTGCATGGCACGGTGTTCAACGACGCGGGCATCGACCCGCACGCGCTGCTGGCCCACCTGAAAGCCGGCGGCAGCTGGTCGGGCTTCCCCGGCGCCAGCCTCATCCCCGATGACCAGTTCTGGGGCCTGGACTGCGACGTGCTGGTGCCGGCCGCGCTGGAGGGGCAGATCACGCCGGCGGTGGCCGCCCAGGTCCGCGCGCGCCTCGTGGTCGAGGGCGCCAACGGCCCGACCACGCCCGAGGCCGAAGACATCCTGCACGACAAGGGCTGCACCGTGCTGCCCGACGTGCTGGCCAATGCCGGCGGCGTGACGGTGAGCTATTTCGAATGGGTTCAAAATGCCACCAGCTTCTTCTGGACGGAACAGGACATCCACGCCAAACTCGACCGCGTGCTGTCCGAAGCCTTCGACAGCATCTGGCGCAGCGCCCACGACAAAGGCGTGAACCTGCGCACCGCGACCTTCATCACCGCCTGCTCGCGTGTGCTCGAAGCCCGGGCCATGCGCGGGCTCTATCCCTGAACGCATGGCCGAGGCGCACCGCCCCCCTTCACCCGGCATCCCCTCCAGCCGCGCCGACATGGCGGGGGAGCGCCTGTCCTGGCGCGACATCCTCTTGCGCAGCCGGCGCGGCCTAGCCAGCGGCTTGGCGCTGGTGCTGATCCTGGGGGTGGGGGTGGCAGGCTACCAGGCCACCTGGCGGCAGGAGCTGGGCCAGGTGCGCAGCAACGCCGACCACCGCCTCGACCTCTTCGCCTCGGCGGTGGAAGGCATGCTCAACCGGCTGGAGCACGTGCCGGCCACCATCCAGCTCAACCGCGACGTCGTGGCGCTGCTGCGGCCGCGCAGCGGGCCGGTCTCGACCGACGCGGTCAACAGCTTCCTGCAGCGCCTCAACCAGCAGCTCGGCAGCCTGGCCGTCTACGTCATCGACGAGCGTGGCCGCGTCGTGGCCGCCAGCAACGCCTCCGAGCCCGGCAGCTTCGTCGGCGAGGACCTGTCGTTCCGCCCCTACTTCATCGAGGCGCTGTCGGGCCAGGTGGGCCGGCACTTCGCCATCGGCAACACCAGCAAACAGCCCGGCTACTACCTGGCCAACCCCATCCGCGATGGCGAGCGCGTCATCGGCGTGGCGGTCATCAAGATCTCGCTGAGCCCCCTGGCACAAGCCTGGGGCATGCTGGGCGTGCCGGCTTTCATCGCCGACGACAACAACGTGATCATCCTGTCGTCACAGGCCGAGTGGCTCTACCAGATCCTGGGTGAGCCCGACCTCGACAAGCTGGTGGACTTCCAGATCCGCCAGCTCTACGTGGACCGGCGCCCGCAACGCTTCGGCGCCAGCGAGCAACTGCTGCAGGCGCACGATGCCGCCGGGGCCGACGGGGTGCTGCTCACGGGCCAGCCCCTGGGAGCACGGCTGGGCCGCCAGGTGCTGGCCCAGGCCCAG
>CAIQIL010000464.1 GCA_903871865.1 uncultured Burkholderiales bacterium | reverse complement strand
TGCCCAAGACCACGCCCGCCATGCAACTCAAAGCCAAGATCACGCTGCTGGCGGTGGTGCCGCTGCTGCTGAGCCTGCTGCTCATTGGCGTGGCCATGTTCGACCAACAGCTCACCCTGGGCCACCAGACCCGCGCGCTGGTGCGCGAGGCCTACATGGAAGCCCGCCGCGCCGAGCTGCGCCACAACATGGACCTGGCCCTGAGCGCGCTGCAATCGGTTCAAACAACCCCGGGGCAGGACGACGCCACCCGGCAGCGCCTGACCCTGCACGCGCTGGGCCGCATGAACTACGGGCCGGACGGCTACTTCTTCGTCTACGACGCCCACGGCACCGTCCTCATGCACTCGCGGCAACCCGAGCTGATGGGCCGCAACCTCTGGGACCTCACCGACGAGGACGGCCGCCCCACCATCCAGCTGCTGCTGGCCAAGGCCCGCGCGGGCGGTGGCTTCATCGAGTTCCCCTGGCGCAAGCCTTCCAGCGGCCAGACCGTGCCCAAGCTGGGCTACGTGACCCTGCTGCAGCCCTGGGGCTGGATGATCGGCACCGGCCTCTACCTGGACGACATCCAGCACACCCTGTCCGAGCTGGACGAGGGCATGGGCCGCAACATCCGCACCACCATCGGCTGGCTGATGGCCGTGGCGGCCGGCGGCACCGTGGTCATCAGCATCAGCGGCCTGATGCTCAACCTCAGCGAGCACCGCGAGGCCGACGCCCAATTGCGCCTGATGGCGCGCCGCGTGGTGCAGTCGCAGGAAGACGAACGCGCCCGCCTGGCCCGCGAGCTGCACGACGGCACCAGCCAGACGCTCGTGGCCGGCAAGCTGCTGATCGAGTCGGCGGTGGACGAGCTGCACCGACAGGGCCAGCCCCACCCCGCCGCGCTGGACAAGGCCCTCAGCCGCCTCAACGACGCCCTGCTGGAAGTGCGCCACCTCTCGCACAGCCTGCGCCCGGCCCTGCTGGACAACCTCGGCCTGCCCGCCGCCCTGGCGCACCTCGGGCGCGAGTTCGGCGAGCACACCGGCCTGCGCATCGACACCCACATCGACGGCACCGAGGTCGCCCTGCCCGACGAGGCCAAGACGGTTCTGTTCCGGGTGGCGCAAGAAGCGCTGACCAACGTCGTCAAGCACGCCCAGGCCACCCACGTGGACCTCAGCCTGAGCTTCGAGCCCGGGCAGATCGAACTGCACATCAACGACAATGGCCAGGGCTTCGACCAGGCCGCCCTGCGCGCCCAGCCCCGCGAAGGCATCGGGCTGCGCAACATGCGCGAACGCCTGGCCGCCATCGGCGGTCGCCTGGACGTGCACGCCGACATGGCGCGTCACCCGCAAGACCCCCACCACGGCACCCTGGTGCTGGCCACCGTGCCGACCCAGGCCCTGGCCCGGCTGCTGGCCGCCGCCGACAACCACGTCACCCACGTCAGCCACCTCCCCCCTGACACGCCCGACACCACCGCATGACCGCCACCACCATCCGCCTGCTCATCGTCGACGACCACCCGCTGGTGCGCGACGGCCTGCGCCTGCGCCTGGCCAGCCTGCCCGGCGTGGTCTCGGTCTGCGAAGCCGGCAATGCGGACGAGGCCTGGGCGCACATGGCGCCCGCCGCACCGGCCGAGGCCCCCAACCTCGTGCTGATGGACGTGGGCATGAAAGACATCAGCGGCATCGACCTCACCGCCGCCCTGCTGGCGCGCCACCCCGCGCTGCGCGTGCTGATGCTCAGCATGTACGACAACCCCGAGTACGTGCAGCGTGCCCTGCAGGCCGGCGCCCGCGGCTATGTGCTGAAAGACGCCCCGGCCAGCGACATCGTCAGCGCCATCCAGACGGTGGCCGAGGGCGGCACCTACCTGAGCCCGGCCGTTGCGGGCCGGCTGTTCCGCGGCCAGGCGCCGCGCCCGGTCCTCACGCCGCGCGAGGCCGAAATCCTCGCGGCGCTGGGCCGCGGCCACAGCAGCAAACAGATCGCGCGCGACCTCGACCTGAGCGTGCGCACGGTGGAAACCCACCGCCAGAGCATCAAGCGCAAGCTGGGCATCGAAGGCCAGGCCGAGCTCATCAAGTACGCGGTGGAGCACACCCGCGACGACAGCACCCCGGCTTGACGCCTGGGGTCGGCGCCTCGGGTTAACGAGTACGCGCTGCCACGCAGCCCGCCTGCGCAGCACGACGGATGCGCAGCGCCCCCTCGGTGGGCAGACTCTCAGCACCCTGCCGTGCGGCCATGCACCCACGGCGCTGCTTGAGGAGACTCCGAATGAATGCGATCCTG
>CAIQIL010000463.1 GCA_903871865.1 uncultured Burkholderiales bacterium | reverse complement strand
GGTCGCGCTCGAAGGTGGTTTCGCGGCTGATGGATTTGGGCTCGCGCCAGGTCACCACCGGGCGGTCGTCGCGGCCATGCGCGGCCTCGTGCAGCCAATGGCCCTGGTTGCTGCCGAACTCTGCCAGGAGTTGCTCGAGCGGGGCCGCGGCCAGCTCGCCGATGGTGTGGATGCCCAGCGCGGCCAGGCGCTCGTTGGCCTTGGGGCCGATGCCGTTGATGCGCGCCGCCGGCAGGGGCCACAGGCGGGCGGGGATGTCGGCGGGCATGAGCAGGGTCAGGCCGTCGGGTTTGTCCAGGTCGGAGCTGAGCTTGGACAGCAGCTTGTTGGGCGTGATGCCGACCGAGCAGGTCAAGCCGGTGGCGTCTTTCACGGCCTGTTTGAGGCGCTGGCCGATGGCGCGCACGCCGCCCAGCGGGTCGCCACCGACCGTGTCGCGCGCGCCGGGCACCTCGCTGAGGTCGATGTAGATTTCGTCGATGCCGCGGTCTTCGATGACGGGCGCGACCTCGGCCACCGCGGCCTTGAACAGGCGCGAGTGGCGGCGGTAGGCGTCGAAATCCACCGGCAGCAGGATGGCGTCGGGTGCCAGTGCGGCGGCCTTCATCAAGCCCATGCCGGAGTGCACGCCCAAGGCACGGGCCGCGTAGGTGGCGGTGGTGATGACGCCGCGGCCAGCGTAGTCGCGCAGGCGGGCATGGCGCCTCGGGCCGTCGGCTTGCGCCTCGTCCAGGGGCTGGGGTGGGTGGCGACGCCCGCCCCCGATCACCACGGGCTGGCCTTGCAGGTCCGGGTAGCGCAGCAGCTCGACGGAGGCGTAAAACGCGTCCATGTCGAGGTGGGCGATGAGGCGCTCGGGCAGCGACGCGACTGTCGCTGCCTCGGTGCGGTCAGGGCCCTGTGCAGGGCTGTGGGATGGGTCGGGGGCGCTCAAGAGACGGACAGGCAATGCCGGGGGACGACACGGCATTCTGACGCGCCCCGGCGAGGTCGGGGCCAGCCCCCCCCCGCACCCGGTCAGGCACCCGCTCAGGCGCGGATGTCGAGCAGGCTGCCCATCAGCTCGTCTTGCGTGCGGATGCTGCGCAGATTGGCTTTGTAGGTGGCGCTGGATTGCATCTGCTCGACCAGGTCGGTGGCCAGGTCGGCACCGATTTCCGAAGACTTGCCGGTGGTGACCACCACGCCCGGCTGCTCCTGGCCCTGGCCGGTGCCCACGGTTTGCTGCTGCACGACCTCGCGGCGGAAATCGGCCGTCTCTGCGTTGGCGATGTTGTGCGCCGAGGCCCCCAGCCGCGTGGTGGCGGCCTGCAGACCCGACAGGGAGATGGGCAGGACGGGGTTCATGGCGCGCCTCGGCAGTGGTTGCGGACTTCAGTGTGCCGCGCCAGCCCGCGCCGGTCACGGGGGGATGACGCCGGTTTGTCATGGGAAGCGTGAGAACACCACGGTGCACCGCGTTGGATGCGATGCGTCGAAGCCGCTAGCATGGCGGGTGACGGGGGCAGGCAGCCTCCGTCTGTTTTGCAGTATGGGAATCACCATGTTCGATGCCGTTGTTGTGGGCGCGCGCTGCGCCGGTGCCGCCACCGCCCTCCTGCTGGCCCGCCAGGGTCACCGCGTGCTGATCGTCGATCAGGCGCATTTCCCCAGCGATGTGCGCCTGTCCACCCACCTGGTCTGGCACGCGGGCGTGGACCTGCTGGACCGCTGGGGCCTGCTGCCCACGCTGCAGGCCAGTGGCTGCCCGCTGCTGACCAACTTCGCCCTGGACATGGGCGGCCTGGTGCTGCAGGGCCAGCCGCCCGGCACGCGCGTGGGTGCGGCCATGGCGCCACGGCGCGTGGTGCTGGACCAAGTTTTGTTGGACGCCGCGCTGGCCGCAGGCGCCGAGTTGCGCTAAGGCGTGACCTTCGAGGACGTGCTCCGCGAGCAGGACTCGGCCGATGGCCGCGTGTGCGGCATCCGCGGCCGGCTGCAGGACGGCCAGCCCGTGCAGTTCGAGGCGCGCGTCGTGGTCGGCGCCGATGGCACGCACTCGCCGCTGGCCCGTGCCGTGGGCGCGCGCGAGCTGGTGCGCCATGGCAAGGACGAGGGCTCCTACAACGTCTATGCGTATTTCAGCGGCCTGCCCGTCGATGCGGTCGAGTTCCACTCCCGGCCCGAGCGCATGGCCTATGCCTGGCACACCCACCACGGCCAGACGCTGGTGGGCATGATCCTGCCGGGGCGTTCGCCGCGCGTGCCGCTGGCCGAGGTCGAAGCGATGTTCATGGGCGAGCTGGCCACACACGCGCCTTCGCTCGCCGAGCGTGTGCGCAGCGCGCAACGCGAGAGTGACTGGACGGCCGCCAGCGTGGGCTCGCACTGCCGCGAAGCCTCGGGCGCGGGCTGGGCACTGGTGGGCGATGCCGGTGTGACGGTGGACCCGATCACGGCGGCGGGCATCACCCTGGCGCTGCGCGATGCCGAGCTGCTGTCGGGCCTGCTGCACGAGGGCTTGCGACAGGAGGGCTTGTTGGGCCAACGCACACTCGATGCCGCCTTGGCCGACTTCGGCCCGCAGCGCGACGTGGTGTCCCGGCCCCTGCACCAGTTCGCCCAGGACATGGCGCAGCTGCAGGTGCCGCCGACAGAGATGGTCAACGTCTTCATGGCGCTGGCAGGCAACCAGGCCCAGATCGACCGCTACTTCGGCGTGTTCGGCCAGACCGTGACGCCCGCCGAGTTCTTCGACCCGGCCAACCTGCAGGCCATCCTGAGCGGGGCTGCCGCCGCTTCAGCCGACCCCGTCTGAGCCGCTGCGTCCGGCGCAGGTCGCAGGCTCAATCCGTGCGCCACTGGCGCAGCACCGGGTGCCGCGCACAAGCCGCATCCCACGACACCTGGGCGCGCTGCTGCCAGCGCACCGCCTGCTGCTCATGGGCCACGGTCAGCGCCAGGCGCAGCGATGCGGCCGCCTCGGTCACGTCCACGCCTGGCCTCTGCAGCAGCAGCTCGCCGCGCACGCGGTGCAGCTCGGCCTCGTACCAGCGCTCGCCGCCAGCCTGCACGCGCGACCAGGCATCGGCCAGCAAGGCCAGGCCCTCGGGCCAGGCGCCGGCCTGCCCCAGGGCCTCGGCCAGCAAGGTCTGGAAGAAAGGCACGGCGATGCCCGCACCGGTGGCGCAGAAATCGGCCAGGCCCTGGCGCATGGCGGCGATGCCCGCGCCCTCGGCCAACAGCTCACGGGCATG
>CAIQIL010000462.1 GCA_903871865.1 uncultured Burkholderiales bacterium | reverse complement strand
CCACGCCGATGCCGATGCCGCGCACCTGCGTGGCCGGCAGCACGCCCCCCGCGCAGCCGAAGCTGCCAGCACTGGACGACGAGGGCTGCACCAGGCGCGACATGAAGCCGATGAGGCGGCCCATGCGGTCGCGGCTGTCGAGGTGGCTGTCGGTGATGGTGCCGGCCAGCGCGGGCGGGGCGATGAAGCCACCCGCCAAGGCCAGCGGGCTCGGGTCCAGCGTGACGCAGCGGTTGCAGGGGTTGGACAGCGTCTGATCGGACGTCACCGAGCCCTTGAGCGCAGCGAAATCGAACTGGCCCAGCACGGCCAGGCCGGCGCTGGTGCCGCCCACCGGCACCTTGCGCGCCATCAGCTGCTGCAGGGTGCGGTCCAGGGCCCTGCCCTTCCAGAACTTGATGTAATCGCTCTGGGCGCCACCAGCGTCTCCACCGAGCTCAGGCCGAGCGCCGCGCCGCCCACCCAGCCGTCGATGGCCGGGCCGGTCGTGCGGCCGTTGGCGTCGCTGTGGAAGATGCAGGGGCCATAGGCCTCGGTGCCCGTGGCGTGACGCTGGAGAGGCGCGGCCATCCCGCATCCCAGGAAAACCCTGGACACAGGGGTGACCCGGGACGCGTTGACTGGCCTACGATCCACGGGTCATGCTGATTTCCCCGATCCACCTCTGCACCCTGGCCGACACCCTGGCCCTGGCCGGCCATCCCGCAAGCACTTTGCTGGCGGCCGCGGGCCTCTCGCCCGAGGCCCTCGACCCCCAAGGCCCCTGGGTGCCCGAAGAGCGGCTCGACCAGCTCATGCGCGCCGCGCAGCAGGTCACCGGCAACCCGGCCTACGGCATGCTGGTCAGCACCAGCCTGGCCTTGACGCGCTACGGGCCGCAGGCCATGCTGATCGTCCAGGCGCCCACCATGCGCCACGCCGTGCGCGACATCCGCCACTTCGCGCCCTTGCTGGTCGAGCAGCCCGAGCTGGACGTCAGCGAACAGGCGGGCGAAGCCTGGTTGAGCGTCAGGCCCTTGGGCACGACCTTGGCGGGCACGCGTTTTCGCACCGAGTGGTTGATGTGCCTGGCGGTGCAACTGGCCCGCCGCGCGGGGGCGTGCGAGGCCGATCTGCTGGAGGTCCGCCTGGCCTACCCGCGCCCGGCGTATGCCGCGCAGTACGAGGCCACCTTCGGCCCGCGCTTGCATTTCGATGCGGCCGAGAGCGGCCTGCGCTTCGCCAGCGCCCTGCTGGACTTGCCCATCCCTGGCCACGACCGCATGGTCTATGAAGGCCTGCGCGTGCAGGTCGATGCGGTGATGGCGCAGCGGCTCAACCGGGTCGATGTGGTCCAGGCGCTGCGGGGCCGCATCATGGCCGCCCTGCCGCGCCTGATGGCGGTCGATGAGGCGGCGCAAGCCCTGGACATGAGCGGGCGCACGCTGCGCCGCCACCTGTCGGCGCGCGGCCTGGGTTATGGCGACTTGGTCCAGCAGTGCCAGCGCGAATTGGCCGAGCGCCTCCTGCGCGAGGGGCGCGTGCCGCTCAAGCAGATCGCCGACGAAACCGGCTTCTCATCGCCCAGCTGCTTCCACCGGGCCTTCCGGCGCTGGCACGGGGCGACGCCGCTGGAGTGGCGCGAACAGCGCCCGTGACCGAGAGCCTTTGAACCCCTGAACCGGCGTGCTGGCGCCCGTCAGCGGTCGATCCGTGGCCCGTCAGCGACCCATCAGCGGCCGGGCAGCCCCAGGCCCTTGGGCAGCATCAGCTCGCCGCTGGAGGTGAAGCTCACGCCGCCCAGCGCGGTGCCCGCCAGCCTGCCGCGCAGCACGTACTCGACGCGGTCGCTCGGGCCACTGCCGCTGGCCACGCCCATGGCCTGACGCACCAGGGACAGCGCCGACACCGACACCGGCACGCTGATGACGGCCTCGCCGAAGCGCGGCACGCTGCCCCGCTCGTTGCTGACGCCACTGGCGAAGCGGCTGCCGCGCACGTCCAGCGTCACGGACAGGCCATCGAAGTCCAGCGCGTTGTCGTTGGGGTTGGTCACGCGCAGCTTGAGCGCCAGGCGCAGCTCCAGGCCCTCGCCGGGCAGGGGCTCCACGCCGACCACGTCCACGCGCACCGGCTCGCGCTGCAAGAGGCTGGCGCAGCCGCTCAGCAGCAGGGCGCCCGCCCCCAGGCCCAGCCGCAATCCGCTGACCAGGGCAGTGCGGCGGGGCAAGGGGTGGGGGGTGTCGGAGGGGATGGGGGGGGTGGTGTCGGCCATGGCCCATTCTAGGCAGTGTGCCGACCTCAGAACCCCACGTTCAGCGTCAGGCGCACGGTGCGCGGCTCGGCCGGGTGCGAGTGCACGTCGGCGACGCCTGCCAGCGGCTCGCCACGCAGGCGCGATGTGTAGAAGTAGTCGATGTCGCTGACCTTGCGGTTGAACAGGTTGAACACATCGACCGACACCTTGGTGCGCGCGTCCAGCTTGTAGCCCACCCGCGCGTAGGCCAGCGTCGTGCCCTTGGAGCGCACGCTGTTGTCTTCGATCAGCGGGCGCGGGCCGAAGTAGCGCAGCTGCGCCTGGCCGAACCAGCGGCCGAACTCCGTCACCGTCGCGCCCAGCGACACCACCGTGCGCACCGAGCCCGGCACCTGCGTGCCAATGGTCGGGGCCTCGCCCTGCGGCGTGCTGAAGCGCGCTTGCGAGAAGGCCACGTCGCCGTCCAGCAGCAGCCAGGGCGTGGCGAGGTAGTGGTTGTTGAACTCGATGCCGCGGCGACGCGAGGCCCCGCTGGCTTCGGTCTCGCCGGCATCGCCCACGAACACGAGCTCCGAGTTCAAACGCAGCTGCCACAGCGCGACCGAGCTTTGCAGCCCGGGGATGAGCTCGGTGCGCAGGCCCAGCTCGCTGCCCTTGGTGCGCACCAGCGGCACGGCCGAGGCGATGGGTTCGCCCGTCTTGGCCGTCACGCGGGCGGTCATGCCGCGCGCGTCGTTGCTGTGGAAGCCCCAGCCGGTGTTGGCGAAGAACTCGGTCTGCGACCAGGGCCCAAAGACCAGCGAGAGCTTGGGGCTGCTGATCCAGGCGCTGCGCTCGCCGCTGTTGTCGGTGATGTTGCTGTGCACATCGACGTTGACGCGGTCGGTGCGCAGGCCCGCGATGCTGCGCAACCAGGGCGTCCAGCGCGTGTCGTTCTGGCCGTACAGGCCCACGCTGGTTTCGCGCACGCGGCTCTCCTGCGTGAGGCCGGTGCGCACGCCGCCCTCGGCCGTGTACAGGCCCACGGGCGAGAGGCGGTCGTGGCGCACCTGCACGCCCAGGGTGTTGTTGCTTTCGCGGCCGGCCAGGGTGCCCGTCCACATCCGGCTGAGCGAGCCGCCGAACACGTGGCGGTTCTCGGCCTGCTCGAACTGGTCGCCGGTGTCGGGGTTGTCCAGGAAGTAGGTGAAGTTGGAGAAGAGCTTGAGCTGCGAGCCGATGGCGTAGGCATTGGCGCGCCACTCGCCATCGTCTTCCACCTTCAGCGCGTTCCACGACAGGCTGGTGCGGTTCGTGCGGCCGTGGTCGCTCGGGTCGATGGCATCGAAGCGGCCGATCTGCCCGCTGTTGACGGCGCGCTGCGGCACCTGGTCGGTGCTGTCCCACTTCGCTGTGTAGGCCATCAGCGTGAGCGATTGCTTGACGCCGCCTTCGTTGAGGCTGTAGCGCAGCAGGCCGTTGAAGCGCTTGAAGTGCTCGGGGTTCGTCCAGGGGCCGTCGTTGTGGGCGGCCTCGACCGCGGCCAGCAGCGTGCCCGTGGTCAGTGCCGTGGACTTCGCCAACAGGGCGCGGGCGTAACCGTTCTCGCCCAGCGTGAGGCTGGCCATGCCGCCGTGTGCGCCGACCGCGCTGCCGGGCAGGGTGTCCATCAGCTGGATGCGCGCGGTGCCGGCGGAGCTGAAGTCGCCGTCTTCCGCGGCGTACACGCCCTTGCGGTAGCCGATGCTGCCGACCAATTCGGGGATGAGGAAGTTCAGGTCGCTGTAGCCCTGGCCGTGGGCGTGGGTGGGCATGTTCACCGGCATGCCGTCGAGGAAGGTGGCGAAGTCGGTGCCGTGGTCGAGGTTGAAGCCGCGCAGGTAGTACTGGTTGGCTTTGCCGTCGCCGCTGTGCTGCGAGACGATGACGCCGGGCACGAACTCCAGCACCTCGGCGGGGCGCAGGGTGGGGCGGCTCTGGATGAGCTTGGCCGTGACCGTGCCCTCGCTGGCCGCGGTGCTGCTGCCCACGGCGTTGTTGTAGTTGCCTTTGACGACGACTTCAGAGAGCTCGCCCTCGGCCGCATGGGCCAGGGGGTGCAAGGCGATGCCAGCCAGGGCCAGGCACAGCAGGCCGGCGGCCTGCGGGATGGCGCGGCGCGGTGCCGATGGCGGGTGAGTGTGGTGTGTGTGCATGGGGGTACTGCGGAAAAGTGATCGGTGTGATGGGTGCAGGTGGTGTGGGCCGGCCGGGCGCTCAGGCCCAGCCCGTGTGCAGCGGCACGAAGCCGCGCGTGGGCATCTGCCACAGGCGCAGGCGTTCGGGTGTTTCGCGGCGGGCTTGCGAGAGGCGCCCGGACAGCGCCGCGACGCGGGCCCACTCGGCCTCGCTCAGGGCCTCGCGCCAGCGCAGCAGGGCGGCCATGACGGCGGGTTGCAGCCAGACGTCCCAGCGGTGATCGCTCTGGCCGTGGGCCTCGGTGTGCTTGAGGCCTTCGTGCACCGCGTGGCCCAGGGCGGCCAGGCGCAGGCGTGCGGCGTCGCTGCGGCAGGCGCTGCCGAAATCGCGCAGCAGGCGGTTCTTGCCGGCTTGGCGCAGGCAGTGCTCGGTG
>CAIQIL010000461.1 GCA_903871865.1 uncultured Burkholderiales bacterium | reverse complement strand
GCCATGTCCACCCACATGGCGCCGGAGGCGATGCAATCCAGCACGAACAGGCCGCCCACGGCGTGCACGGCATCGGCCACGGCCTTCAGGTAGTCGTCGGGCAGGATCATGCCGGCAGCGGTTTCCACGTGCGGTGCGAACACCAGCGCGGGCTTCTCGCGGGCGATGGTGGCCACGACCTCGTCGATGGGCGCGGGGGCCCAGGCGGCTTGCAGGCCGTTGGCGATGCGGCGGGCCTTGAGCACGGTGTGGCTGGCGGGGATCGAGCCCATCTCGAAGATCTGCGTCCAGCGGTAGCTGAACCAGCCGTTGCGGATGACCAGCACGTGCTTGCCGTGCGCGAACTGGCGCGCCACGGACTCCATGCCGAAGGTGCCGCTGCCCGGCACCAGCACGGCCGAGGGGGCGTGGTAGACGCGCTTGAGCATGGCCGAGATGTCGGTCATCACGCCCTGGAAGCGCTTGGACATGTGGTTGAGCGCGCGGTCGGTGTAGACCACCGAGAACTCAAGCAGACCGTCGGGATCGATGTCGGGAAGGAGGCCGGGCATGGGTGTGGCGTGTGCAGTCAAGTTGTTGAAATCAGCGTAGCACACGCCCCTGACGGCCGTGCGTCAGGCTATCCCTTGTCCTGCGGGGGCAGGCTGAGGGTGGAACAGGCGGTCCAGCGCCAGGTAGACCACCGGCGTCGTGTACAGCGTCAGCACTTGGCTGAGCAGCAGCCCGCCCACCACGGCATAGCCCAGGGGCTGGCGCAGCTCGGCGCCAGTGCCGTGGCCCAGCATCAGCGGGATGGCGGCCAGCAGCGCGGCCAGCGTCGTCATCATGATCGGGCGGAAGCGCACCACGCAGGCTTCCTGGATGGCCTCGCGCGGGCTGATGCCGCGTTCGCGCTGGGCCTGCAGGGCGAAGTCCACTAGCATGATCCCGTTCTTCTTGACGATGCCGATCAGCAGCACCACGCCGATGAGCGCCATGATGGAGAAATCCTGCCCGCTGAACCACAGCAGGGCCACCGCGCCAATGCCCGCCGATGGCAAGGTGGACAGGATGGTCAAGGGGTGCACGAAGCTCTCGTAGAGCACGCCCAGGATGATGTAGACCGCCAGCAGCGCCGCCAGGATCAGGAAGGGCTGGGTGGCCAGCGAATCCTGGAAGGCCTGGGCGGCGCCCTGGAACTTGCCGGCCACGCTGTCGGGCACCTGCAGCTCCTGGCGCACCTGTTCCAGCAGCTTGACGGCATCGCCCAGGGCCACGCCGGGCGCCAGGTTGAAGGACAGGTTCACCGCCGGGGCCATGCCCAGGTGGTTGATGGTGACGGCGCCGGTCTCGGGCGGCTCCAGGCGGGCCACTTCGGCCAGCGGCACCATCTGACCGGTCTTGGCCGAGCGCAGGTGCAGCCAGTTCAGGCTGTCGGTCTGGCCGCGCAGGGCGGGGTCGATTTCGAGGATGACCTGGTACTGGTTCTGCTCGGTCTGGGTTTCGCCGATCTGGCGCTGGCCGTAGGCGCTGTAGAGCACCTGGTTGATGTCATCGACGCTCAGGCCATGGCGGGCCGCGGCGGCGCGGTCGATGGTCAGGCGGGTGATGCCAGCGCCCAGTTGCAGGTCGTTGGAGACGTCGCGGAACTGCGGCATGCGGGAGAGCCGCTCGGTCAGGCGGTCGGCCCACAGGCCCAGGGTGGCGCTGTCGTCGCCCAGCAAAGCGTACTGGTACTGGGTGCGCGGTGAGCCGGTGCCCAGGTTGATGTCTTGCGCGGCGCGCAGGAACAGGGTGATGCCCGGCACCTGGGCCATCTTGGGGCGCAGGCGGTCGATGAAGCCTTGGGCAGAGACGTCGCGGTCAGCGCGGTCCTTGAGGACGATGAAGAAACGGCCGCTGGACAGGTTGCCGCTGCCACCGCCGCCACCGGACGCACCCACCACCTGGTTGTAGCCCAGCACGGCCGGGTCCTGGTCGAGGATCTTGGCCAGCGCGGTGTGCTTCTCGACCATGGTCTCGAACGAGGCATCTTGTGCGGCCTGGGTGGTGCCGAACACGAAGGCCGTGTCCTGCAGCGGGAAGAAGCCCTTGGGGATGAGCACATAGCCCGCCACCGCCATGGCCATGGTCGCGAAGAAGACGAGCAGCATCAGCCATGCGTGGTTCAGTGCCCAAGTCAGGCTGCGGCCATAGCCGTCGATCAAGCGCTGCACCCAACCCCCGTCGTGGTGGGCCGGTGCGCGCGACATCCAGCGCGAGGCCAGCATGGGCGCCAGCGTGAGCGAGGTCAGCACCGAGACGCCAATGGCGGCCGTGACCGTCACCGCAAATTCGCTGAACAAGCGCCCCACCACGCCGCCCATGAAGAGCAGCGGGATGAAGGCCGCCACCAGCGAGACGCTGATGGAGACCACGGTGAAGCCCACCTCGCCCGCCCCTTTGAGCGCGGCCTCTTTCATGGGTTCGCCCAGCTCCAGGTGGCGGTGGATGTTCTCGACCACCACGATGGCGTCGTCCACCACGAAGCCCATGGCGATGATGAGCGCCACCAGCGTGAGGTTGTTGAGGCTGAAGCCCAGGCGCTCCATGGCCGCGATGGTGGCGATCATGGACACGCCCAGCACCGCCGTGACGATGACCGTGGCCGAGACCTGGCGCAGGAAGGCGCCCATCACCACGACCACCAGCACGAAGGTCAGGACCAGGGTGAGCTCGACTTCGTGCAGCGAAGCGCGGATGGTGCGGGTGCGGTCGTTGAGCACCTCGACCGTGACGCTGGCGGGCATGCGGCTGGTCAGCTCGGGCAGGGCCGCTTGCACGCGGTCGGCCGTCTCCACGATGTTGGCATCGGGCTGGCGGCGCACGATGATGCCCAGGCCCTGCTTGCCGTTCTGCCAGGCGCGCACGTAGTCGGTTTCGGCCCCGGCCGTGACCTGGGCCACATCGCCCACGCGCACGGGCACGCCGTTGCGGTCGATGACGGTGAGGGCTTCGTAGTCGGCCGGGTTGAAGAGCTGGTCGTTGGTGGCCAGGGTGCTGCTGCGGCCCTCGCCGAACAGGGCGCCCTTGGGCTGGTTGACGCTGGCCTTTTGCACCGCGGCGCGGATGTCGGCCAGGCTCAGGCCGTGCGCGGCCAGCCGGGCGGGCGAGGCCTGGATGCGGATGGCCGGCTTTTGCTGCCCTGAGATCGCCACCTCGGAGACCCCATCGATCTGGCTCAGGCGCCGCGACAACACGGTTTCGGCCAGGTCGCTGAGCTCGGTGATGCTCAGCACCTCGGACTGCATCTTGAGGATGAGGATGGGGCCGTCGGCGGGGTTGACCTTGCGCCACGTCGGCGGCGAGGGCATGCCCAGCGGCAAGCGCCCTGCCGTGGCGTTGAGGGCCGCCTGCACCTCTTGCGCGGCCTCGTTGATGTTCTTCTTCAGCGTGAACTGCAGGGTGATGGAGACGCTGCCCAGCGAGCTGGTGGACGACATCTCGGTGATGCCCGGCACACCGCTGAGGGCCACCTCCAGCGGCGTGGCCACGGCCGAGGCCATGGTCTCGGGGCTGGCACCGGGCAGGCGGGCGCTGATCTGGAGGGTCGGGAAATCGGCCTGCGGCAGAGGCGCCACGGGCAGGCGCGGGAAAGCGAACAGGCCCAGCAGCACCAGGGCCAGGGTCAGCAAGACGGTGGCCACCGGGTGGGCAATGCACCAGGCGGACAGGCCATTGACCCGGGTGAGCGTTGGCGTGACGGACGGGGTCGGGTCGGCGGGGTGGGAGACCAGGCTCATGTCAGGGCTCCGTGGCTCAAGGCTGGCTGGCCGAGGGGGCGGCACCGCCTGCCGCGGCCAGCACCTTGACCGCCGCCTTGGGCTTGAGGCGGGACTGGCCATCGACCACCACCTGGTCGCCCGGCTTCAGGCCATCGGCGCGGGGCACCACCACCACCCAGGTGTCGGACTGCCAGCGCGGCTGCACGGGCACCATCTGCGCCTGGGCGGCGCCCTCGGCTTTCGCCACGCGCCACACGAACGGCCCCTTCAGGCCACGCTGGACGGCGGCGGCCGGCACGGTCAGGGTGCCCGCGATGGCGCCGGTGTCGAGCTGGACCGTCACGAACTGGCCGGGCCAGAGGCGCTCGCGCGCATCCCTCGGCGGTGCCAACTCGGCCTTGAGCTTCAAGGAGCCGGTGCCCGCGTCCACGGCGTTGTCGGCCGAACGCAGGCGCCCCTTGGCCAGGGTCGGGCCGCCCTCGCGCTCGGCCACGCTCACCACGGCGCCTTGCGGCTGCGCGATGGCCTGGCGCACATCGCTCAGGCGGCTTTGCGGCACGTTGAAGACGACCATCAGCGGTTCGGTCTGCGCCAGGGTGACGATGCCCTGCGCGTCCAGCAGCCGCACGATGTTGCCCACATCGACCAGGCGCAAGCCGACGCGCCCGCTGAAAGGCGCGGTGATCACGGTGTAGGACAGCTGCGTCTGGCTCTGGTTCAGGCTCGCCTGCTGGGACTGCACCTGCGCCTGCAGCTGCGCCACCTGGGCCTGCTGCTGGTCGCGTTGCTGCGTGGACACGGCCGACTGCGCGGCGAGGTCCTGGTAGCGCTGGAGGTCCAGTTGCGCCAGCGCCAGCTGGGCTTGCAAGCGGCGCAACTCGGCCTCGGCCTGGGCCACCTGGGCGCGCAGGCTGCGGTCATCGAGGCGGGCCAGCACCTGGCCCTGGCGCACCAGCTGGCCCTCGGTGAAATTCACCTCGGTCAGCAAGCCGTCGATGCGCGACTTCACCACGGCCTGCCGCGCGGCCTGCACCTGCCCCACCGCGCTGAGCGACAAGGCCTGGTCCTGCACCTGCACCTCGGCCACCTTGACGGGCACCGGCGGCGGCGCCTTGCCGCCTGCCGCTTTCTGCGCCATCGACGTTGACCATGGCCACAGCAACGCCGCGCTCAGGCCAAGGGAAGCGAAGGCTGCGATCGCACCAGCGGTGCGCCAGCGGTGAGGGGTCAGGGCGGGCATGGACGGTCAGACAAAAAAGGTGTCTGATCGTAAATGCAGGGCGGTGACAAGCCACCCCGTCCCTAGGGCGAAGATCGCGCAAAGGTATGCGGAATGTGAGTCAACCGCGCCGCACGCGACGCAGTTCGTCGAGGATGAGCAGCGCCGCGCCGATGGTGATGCCGCAATCCGCGATGTTGAACGCGGGGAAGTGCCCGCCCGGGAACATCGGCGACAGGAAGGCCCAGTGGAAATCGAGGAAGTCCACCACGTAGCCGTGCACCAGCCGGTCGATGACGTTGCCGATGGCGCCCCCCAGGATCAGCGACAGCGCCCAGGCGAACAGGCGCTGGCCGACGTGCTGGCGCAACATCCAGACGATGAAGCCCGTGGCCACCGTGCCCAGGCCCACGAAGAACCAGCGCTGCCAGCCCCCCGCGTGCGCCAGGAAAGAAAAGGCCGCGCCCGAGTTGTGCACCCGCACGATGTTGAAGAAAGACGTGACCGGGTGGCTGTGCCCCAGCTCATAGGCGCCCACGATGAGCACCTTGGTGAACTGGTCGGCCAGGATGAGCAGGAAGGCGATGCCCAACCAGGGCAGCAGCGTTCCTTTGGCGGATTTGCTGGCCATGGTCAGGCGTGCGCGCGGTGTTCGCCGTCGCCGTGCAGGTTGCTGTCGCAGCGGCCACAGATCGTCGGGTGCTCGGGGTTGACGCCGACGTCGTCGCGGTAGTGCCAGCAGCGCTCGCACTTGACGGCCTTCGACGGGTTGACCTCGATTTGCGTGGCGTGGCCTTCGGCCAACTCGACACCGGAGACGATGAGCACGAACTTCAGATCGTCACCCAGGCTGCGCAGGTCGGCCAGCAGGCGCCCACCCTGCTCGTCTTGCGTGCCGATGGTGATGAAGAGATTGGCCTGCAGCGAGGCACCGACGTCACCGCGGGTGCGCACGTCCTCGATGCGGCGGTTGGCCTCTTCGCGCAGCGCACGGATGCGCGCCCACTTGGCCAGCAGCTCGGCATCGGCCACACCGTCATGGCCTTCGCCACGCTCGCCGAAATCCCAATAGGTTTCGGTGAAGATGGTGCCCGTCTGGCTGCGACCGCCATCGAACACCTGCCAGGCTTCCTCGGCCGTGAAGCTCAGGAAGGGCGCCATCCAGCGCAGCATGGCGTGCGTGATCTGCCACAGCGCGGTCTGG